>NZ_JAFAGS010000051.1 GCF_019237635.1 Pluralibacter sp. | reverse complement strand
AACCAGCGGATGAAATATGTCGCAGAGCCGGGCAAATTCAACGTCTTTATCGGCGTTGACTCCGCCCGCGTGAAGCAGGGTGAGTTTACACTGCAGTAAGGGCTTTCTTTTCCCTTCCACCTTCTCCCCTCGGGGGAGAAGGTCGGGATGAGGGGATATATAGCGCTTATCTGGAATCTCCCTCGCAAAAAACAGACTTACTCCCCGTCATTCCTCATTATTTCTTTTTATCCCCGATTCAGACTTTTACGCTATTCCCGTTACGGCAACTTCCGTAGCCGGGCGTGGAAACCCGAAATAACCGTATGTTGATGCAAACAGGATGCGAGCGTATCTTTTTGTGTCAGGTTAGCGCGCATCCTTGTAAAATCCATGGTGGCGCTGGCGAGGCGGCCGAAAGGCTGGCCGGAGTCCATACGGTTCGGTTTCCACCCTCGTCAGTGCTACCGCCATTTGAGCGTGGAAACTCAGGCGGTAGCTTTATTTGATACCGTATGGAAACCTCTTTATGTCCACATACCCTCATTACCCTGATCCTTGTTTTCCTTCACAACTGCTGACCCGGTCATTGTCTGCCTCAGACGATCTGTTCGGGGTGCTGGATCTCTGCACCGCGCTGGTGAGCGTGCTGGTCGAAACAGACGATTGCACTGAGCGCGTCGCCCTGTGCGGCCGCCTGGTGCACAGCCTGACGGCGCTTAACGCGCTGTGCGAGGCGGATTTACCGCCGCACCTGATCTCATCGTTAACGACGCAAACCCTGACTCCCGCCGATCTTCCTGACTGCTGGCAGGATACGGCAATGCTGCTCGGGTACCTGCAGACGCTGGTCAATGTGTTGCTCAGCAATACGCAACCGGAGGCAACTGCGCGCGATATCAGCGGGTTGTTGCACGATCTGACCTGGCTGCTGGCCGACAGCCTGAAGACGCCGTTTATTTTGTCCGCATAAACACCGTTTCGGGTCGCCAGCACCTTAAGGCTGGCGACCCGAAACTACAGCTTCACTTTCTGGCAACATTCCAATTCCATTATCGGAATGTCGGAATCGTCATTCCTGGACTATCTTTTTAGTCTAACGCCCTGAAAAGACACATCAGAAGAGGAAAAAGCATGACAGCCAAAACGTGGAGCATTGCGGGGGCGCTACTGCTTGCCGCTACCGCCCAGGCGGCAGAGCCGGTGAAGGTCGGCTCGAAGATTGATACCGAAGGGGCACTGCTTGGCAATATCATTTTGCAGGTGCTGGAAAGCCATGGCGTGAAAACGGTCAACAAAGTGCAGCTCGGCACTACGCCGGTGGTGCGCGGCGCGATCACCTCGGGTGAGCTGGATATCTACCCTGAATACACCGGTAACGGTGCCTTTTTCTTTAAAGATGAAAACGACCCGGCATGGAAAAACGCCCGGCAGGGCTATGAGAAAGTGAAAAAGCTGGATGCTGAACAGAACAAGCTGGTCTGGTTAACGCCAGCGCCTGCCAACAACACCTGGACCATTGCCGTGCGTCAGGACCTGGCGCAAAAGAACAAACTGGTCTCTCTGGAGGATCTCAGCGGCTATCTGAAGCAGGGCGGCACGTTTAAACTGGCGGCCTCAGCGGAGTTTATCGAGCGCCCGGACGCGCTACCGGCGTTTGAGAAAGCCTATGGCTTCAAGCTCGATCAGGGGCAGTTGCTGTCGCTGGCGGGCGGCGATACCGCGGTCACCATCAAAGCCGCAGCGCAGCAGACCTCCGGCGTTAACGCCGCCATGGCCTACGGCACCGACGGCCCGGTGGCGGCGCTCGGCCTGCAAACCCTGAGCGACCCGAAAGGCGTACAGCCGATCTACGCCCCCACGCCGGTGGTGCGGGAAGCCGTGCTGAAGGAATATCCGCAGATAGCCGAGTGGCTGAAGCCGGTGTTCGAAGGGCTCGATGAAAAGACCCTGCAAAAACTGAATGCCAGCATTGCGGTTGAAGGGCTGGATGCGAAAAAAGTCGCGGCAGACTGGCTGAAACAGCAAGGACTTGCAAAGTAAGTCGGGCTAACGCGTGAGATTTCATTGTCATAATCGAGTCTTGCTGCTGCTGGTGCTTATCGCGCTGGCAGCCGTTTTCCTGCCCTTTGTTAACTATGCGCCTAACCGACTGGTCTCTGGTGAAAGCCGCGCGCTCTGGCAAATCTGGTCTTTTCCTCCTGTGCTGCTGGCGCTTATCCCGCTGCTCTTTATTGCGCTGAGCGCAGTTCCGGGCAGGCCGGGGCTGGTCGCCACTATGCTGCTTACCCAGGGGCTTTTTATCCTGCTGATGTGGAGCGGAGGAAAAGCCGCCACGTTGTTGGCGCAAAACGGGAGTTCGCTGGCGCGCACCTCGCCGGGTAGCGGGCTGTGGCTGTTACTGGCGCTGACGCTGCTGGCCTGTAGCGACGCCATCCGGCGGCTGACGTCGTTCGCGCTCTGGCGCTGGCTGCTGAACGCGCAGATCTGGATCCTGCCGCTGGTGCTGCTTGGCGCCGGGACGCTTAACGATCTGTCGCTGCTTCGCGAGTACGCCAACCGCGAGGATGTGTTTGACGCCGCCCTGCAACAGCATCTGATCCTGCTGTTCGGCACCCTGCTGCCGGGGCTGCTTATCGGCGTGCCGATCGGCTTATGGTGCTGGCAGCATCCTGTGCGTCAGGCCCGTACCTTTACGGTGCTCAACGTGATTCAGACGATCCCCTCCGTGGCGTTGTTCGGTCTGCTGATAGCCCCGCTGGCGGGGCTGGTCAGGCACTTCCCCTGGCTTGGCGCGATAGGCATTGGCGGGACGGGCCTCACCCCGGCGCTGATCGCCCTGGTACTGTACGCGCTGCTGCCGCTGGTGCGCGGCGTGGTGGCTGGCCTGCAGCAGGTGGCGGCGGACGTACTGGAGAGCGCCTCCGCGATGGGGATGAGCCATCGCCAGCGTTTCTGGCGCGTGCAACTGCCGCTGGCGATGCCGGTGCTGCTGCGCAGTCTCCGGGTGGTGACGGTACAAACGGTCGGGATGGCGGTGGTCGCCGCGCTCATCGGCGCGGGCGGTTTTGGGGCGTTGGTGTTTCAGGGGTTGCTCAGCAGCGCGCTGGATCTGGTGCTGCTGGGGGTCATTCCGGTGGTTGCGCTGGCGGTGGTGGTTGATGCGTTATTCAGCCTGTGGCTGGCGCTGTTAAAAGGGGAAACCCATGATTGAATTTCACCAGGTAACGAAGCGCTTCGGCGGGCAGGCGGCGGTGAAAAACCTCGATCTGCACCTGCGGGAAGGCGCATTTTCAGTGCTGATTGGCACGTCCGGTTCAGGAAAGTCGACGACGCTTAAACTGATCAACCGGCTTGAGGAACACGACAGCGGCATGTTGCGGTTTGCCGGGGAAGATATCCGTCAGTTGCCGGTGCTGGCGCTGCGCCGCCGGATGGGGTATGCGATACAGTCCATTGGCCTGTTTCCGCACTGGACGGTGGCGCAGAATATCGCCACGGTACCGCAACTGCAAAAATGGTCGCGGCAGAAAATTCGCGATCGTATCGACGAGCTCATGGCGCTACTGAACCTCGACCCCCAGCTGCGTGAACGCTATCCGCATCAGCTCTCCGGCGGGCAGCAGCAGCGCGTTGGGGTGGCCCGCGCGCTGGCGGCCAATCCGGAGGTGTTGCTGATGGACGAACCGTTCGGCGCACTCGATCCGGTCACCCGCAGCGCGTTGCAACAGGAGATGCGGCGTATTCACCAGCTTCTTGGGCGCACTATTGTGCTGGTCACTCACGACATCGACGAAGCCCTGCGGCTGGCCGACCACCTGGTGCTGATGAACGAGGGCGAGGTGGTGCAGCAGGGCACGCCGTTGTCGATGCTGACCGCGCCGAAAAATGACTTTGTCCGCACCTTTTTCGGGCAGAGCGAGCTTGGCGTGCGGCTACTGTCCCTGCGGGATGTGCGCGGCTTCGTGCGGGAAAACGAGCAGTGCGCCGGGGAGCCGCTGCGGGCGTCAATGTCGCTGCGCGATGCGCTGTCGAAGTTTGTCGAAACCCGCAGCCCGCGCCTGCCGGTGCTGGATGATGCGGGCGCGCCGTGCGGGACGCTGCACTTTGCCGATCTGCTGCGTGAGGAGGCTGGCGCGTGAAGATCATCCGCGATCCGCTGGCGTGGCTGTTGGCGATGTTTGTTGTCCTGGTCTTCGCCATGCCCTACAGCGCGCCGCTGTTCAGCACATTATTCCCACAGTTGCCGCGTCCGCTGTACCAGCAGCAAAGCTTCTGGTCGCTGACGCTGGCGCATTTCTGGCTGGTGGGCGTTTCCAGCGCTGTTGCGCTGCTGATTGGCGTCGGGGCAGGCATTCTGGTGACCCGCGACGCCGGGCGTGAATTTCGTACGCTGGTGGAGACCATTGCCGCGATGGGGCAGACGTTTCCGCCGGTCGCGGTGCTGGCTGTCGCCGTACCGGTGATGGGGTTTGGGCAGGAACCGGCGATCATCGCGCTTATCCTCTACGGCGTGCTGCCGATACTGCAGGGCACGCTGGCCGGGTTGGTATCCGTGCCAGCTGGCGCAGTGGCGGTGGCGCAGGGGATGGGGATGAACGGCTGGCAGCGGTTGACGAAAGTCGAGCTGCCGCTGGCGGCCCCGGTGATCATCGCCGGGGTAAGGACGTCGGTGATTATTAATATCGGCACGGCGACCCTTGCGTCAACCGTCGGAGCGAACACCCTCGGGACGCCGATCATTATCGGCCTGAGCGGGTTTAATACCGCTTACGTTATCCAAGGGGCGGTGCTGGTGGCGTTAGCCGCTATTGTGGTTGATCGACTGTTTGAACGGCTGGCCCAGGTCTTCAGCCGACACCACCGCGAACAATAAAGGAATAGCCCGCGAGCATCACGCCGCCGATGCCGCTGATGGCCATCAGAACGAACAGGGTGATCACAGCCACTTTGGCAGGTTTCATGATGTGCTCCTTTTGTTAATCTGACGATTATATCGTGAAGCACGCTTGTTAATGAAACTTAATTTCCGAGTTCCAGGACGTTCAACCCCTGTGTGCGCCACTGCTGCAACTGCTCCTGCTGTCCTGCGGGGGGCACGTCGCCGCACCACACCAGCAACGTCTGACCGACAAACAGCTCAGGACGCAGCTGGCTGAGTGGGTGCGCCAGGATGTCAACACGCCATCCCTGTTCGCAGGCAATCCAGCCTTCCAGCCACAGACGGGTGGTGTCGGTGATATTCCAGCCGACCACCAGCGCGTCGTTTCCCTGTCGCTTTCGTGCCGCAGCGAGGTGCAGCGAAACGGCATTAATCAGCACGCCGTCCAGTACGGCAAGCAGCGCCTGAAGAGGTGGTTGCGGGCCTTGCAGCCGCAGGCGCAGCGGGTTGAACAAATAAGGCACCAGCGTTTGGGCGGGATAATCACGGCTGCGCTCTTTGATCCACATTCGCAGGCGGTTGAGGTTGCCGGTGTGCAGGAAGTGCAGCAGCGTTTCCTGATGCTCGCGCCAGCCGCTATGGTGTTCGCCAGCCCCTTCGCTCAGCAGGTTTTTGACTTTGCTGACCTGCACGCCGGTGCCGATCCAGCGCTTAATTTCCTGGATCCGGTCGATATCGTACTCGTTAAACAGGCGGTGCCCGCCGTCCGTACGCTGCGGTTTCAGCAATCCATAACGCCGTTGCCAGGCGCGCAGGGTAACCGGGTTGATATCACAAAGCAGAGCTACTTCGCCGATGGTGTAGAGCGCCATTCGTTCACCTTTGCAGATGTGTCCTGAGTTTAAGGGTAGTCGCTGATGGCGGAAATCGGAAAAATCGCGTGTTTTTAGCCCGGATTACGGTGGCGTGGCGAGAAAAAAGTGTGATCGTTTACAGGTTTTGCGCGTTTTGCCCGGGACGTCAAAGAAAGCAAACCGGCGACAGTGTATGTTACGCACTTTCATAAGCGGTATGGTTGTGTGGGTATGTACGAGTTTAATCTGGTGTTGCTGCTGCTTCAGCAGATGTGCGTTTTTCTGGTCATTGCCTGGCTGATGAGCAAAACGCGGTTGTTCATCCCGCTGATGCAGGTGACCGTCCGCCTGCCCCACAAACTGCTGTGTTATGTCACGTTCTCCATTTTCTGCATTATGGGAACCTATTTTGGTTTGCATATTGAAGACTCCATCGCCAATACCCGGGCTATCGGCGCGGTGATGGGCGGGCTGCTCGGCGGCCCCGTCGTCGGCGGGTTGGTTGGGCTTACCGGCGGGCTTCACCGCTACTCGATGGGTGGGATGACCGCCCTGAGCTGCATGATCTCCACCATTGTCGAAGGGCTGTTGGGCGGGCTGGTACACAGTGTGCTGGTGCGCCGTGGCCGCAGCGACAAGGTGTTTAACCCGCTGACCGCAGGCGCCATTACCTTTGTGGCGGAGTTGGTGCAGATGCTGATCATCTTGCTTATCGCCCGGCCGTTTCATGATGCCCTGCATCTGGTGCAGAGCATTGCCGCCCCGATGATGGTGACCAATACCGTCGGCGCAGCCCTGTTTATGCGTATCCTGCTGGATAAGCGGGCGATGTTCGAGAAGTACACCTCGGCGTTCTCCGCCACCGCGCTGAAGGTGGCGGCTTCGACGGAGGGGATACTGCGTCAGGGCTTTAACGAAGAAAATAGCATGAAGGTCGCCCAGGTGCTGATCCAGGAGCTGGATATCGGGGCGGTGGCCATCACTGACCGGGAGAAGCTGCTGGCGTTTACCGGTATCGGCGACGATCACCACCTGCCAGGAAAGGCTATCTCCTCGCGCTATACGCAAAGAGCTATCGACAGCGGCGAAGTGGTGTACGCCGACGGCAATGAATTACCGTACCGCTGCTCCATACACCCCAGCTGCAAGTTGGGTTCGACGCTGGTCATTCCGCTGCGCGGTGAAAATCAGAAGGTGATTGGCACCATTAAGCTTTACGAGGCGAAAAACCGCCTGTTCAGCTCCATCAACCGCACGCTGGGCGAGGGGATTGCGCAGCTGCTGTCGGCGCAAATCCTGGCCGGGCAGTATGAGCGGCAAAAAGCGCTGCTGACGCAGTCGGAGATCAAGCTGCTGCACGCTCAGGTGAATCCCCATTTCCTGTTCAATGCCCTGAATACGCTGATGGCGGTGATTCGCCGCGACAGCGAGCAGGCCGGGCAGCTGGTGCAGTATCTCTCCACCTTTTTTCGCAAGAACCTCAAACGCCCGTCGGAAATCGTCACGCTTGCGGATGAGCTTGAGCACGTGAACGCCTATCTGCAGATTGAGAAAGCGCGTTTTCAGTCGCGCCTGCAGGTGTCGCTGTTTGTGCCGGATGCGCTCGCTCACCATCAGCTACCGGCGTTTACCCTGCAGCCGATCGTTGAGAATGCCATCAAACACGGCACGTCGCAGCTGCTGGGGACGGGGGAAATCAGCATTACCGCCAGCCGCTTTAATCATCATCTGGTGCTGGATATTGAAGATAACGCGGGTCTGTACCAGCCGACATCGCAGGCCGGGGGGCTTGGCATGAGCCTGGTGGATAAGCGACTGCGCGCCCGCTTTGGCGACGATTGCGGCATTACCGTGACCTGCGAGCCGGAGCGCTTTACCCGTATTACCCTGCGACTGCCTCTGGAGGAGACTGCATGCTAAAAGTGCTGATTGTTGATGATGAACCTTTAGCGCGGGAGAACCTGCGTATTCTGCTTGAGGGTCAGCACGATATTGAAATAGTCGGCGAGTGCGCCAACGCTATCGAGGGGATTGGGGCGGTCCATAAGCTGCGCCCGGACGTGCTGTTTCTGGATATCCAGATGCCGCGCATCAGCGGGCTGGAAATGGTCGGTATGCTGGACCCTGAACACCGGCCCTACATTGTCTTTTTGACCGCCTTCGATGAATATGCGGTGAAAGCGTTCGAAGAGCATGCGTTCGATTATTTGCTCAAACCCATTGAGGCGAAACGGCTGGAAAAAACGCTCGCGCGCCTGCGTCAGGAGCGCAGCCAGCAGGATATGTCGCTGCTCGGTGAAAGCCAGCAGGCGCTGAAGTTTATTCCCTGTACCGGGCACAGCCGGATCTGGCTGCTGCAAATGGAGGACGTCGCGTTCGTCAGCAGCCGCATGAGCGGGGTGTATGTCACTGACCGGGAAGGTAAAGAAGGGTTTACCGAGCTGACGTTGCGCACACTGGAAAGCCGTACACCGCTGCTGCGCTGCCATCGCCAGCATCTGGTGAATCTGGCGCAGATTAAGGAGATCCGCCTTGAGGAGAACGGTCAGGCGGAACTGGTGCTACGCTCCGGGCAAACGGTGCCGGTCAGCCGTCGCTACCTGAAAAGCCTGAAAGAGGCGATTGGCTTGTAGTATTCAGGTACACTACGCTTTTACCCTTTTACAGAATCCAACATGCTGAACAATGATATTTTACGCAGTCTGCGTTACATCCTGAAAACCAACAATACCGAGATGCTGCGCGTGCTGGCGCTTGGAGAAACCGAGGTCACCGCCGAACAGCTGACGCCGTGGCTGAAAAAAGAGGACGAGGACGGTTTTCAGCGCTGCCCGGACATTATCTTGTCGGCATTTCTCAACGGCCTGATTTACGACAAGCGCGGTAAGGACGAGAGCGCGCCCCCGCTCGCGCTTGAGCGTCGCCTGAATAACAACATCGTGCTGAAAAAACTGCGTATCGCCTTTTCGCTCAAAACCGACGATATTCTGACGATCCTCACCGGGCAGAAATTCCGCGTCTCAATGCCGGAAATCACCGCCATGATGCGCGCGCCGGAGCATAAAAACTTCCGCGAGTGCGGCGACCAGTTCTTGCGCTACTTTCTGCGCGGGCTGGCGGAGCATCTGCACACAGCCAAATAGATTGCTAACCTGGGCCCGGTATGGATACCGCAGCCTGGGAATCGCAAATCATGCAGTGGGTCAAATTGCGGGTAATTTATAGCGTGTGCTTCTGCCGCCTGCGTTGTTGGCTTCCAGGAAACCCAGAGAGGTTAGCTGTGCTAAATGGCGGGTGGCAGTGGCGCGACTGATGCTGGCAACCGCTTTGTACTGGCTGTTATTAATTCCGTCACTAAAATCACCATCCAGCATTCGGTTGAGCACTTTTATCTGCTCGGCGTTAAGTCGTGATTGCTCAAAATGCTGCCAGTATCGGGCTTTAAAAACGGTTTGCTCAATCAGTGTGAGCGCTTCCTGAACTGATAGCTGAAGCATTTCAACAAACCAGATCAGCCACCTGGTGATATCAACATCCCCTTTTTGCGTCTGCTCAATAACCTCGTAGTAGCGTTGACGATGTTTATTGATTGTTCGGGACATTGCATAAAGGCGAACCGTGTTGCCTTCTGCCTGCGCAAGGGCGAGATCCATAATAAGGCGGCCAATCCGGCCATTACCATCCTCAAAAGGATGAAGCGTCAAAAACCACAGGTGTGCAATACCCGCCCGAAGCAATGGATCCAGTAATGCATCATGTTGACTGTCGTTAAACCACTGGATGAACTGCGCTATTTCGGCATGAATAACGGATGCGGCGGGACCTTCAAAATGCACGATGGGCTTATCAATACGACCAGACACGACATGGACTGGACCTGAGTATTCTACTCACGCTATGAGTAGAATAGAATCTGTAATTGCCTCATCGCGAAAAAAAAGCGCTGCCGGAGCAGCGCTTGATGCCAGATTATTTCACCTGCTGACCAGGCTGTGCGCCGCTGTCCGGGCTTAACAGGAAGATATCTTTCCCGCCAGGACCGGCGGCCATCACCATTCCTTCCGACACGCCGAAGCGCATTTTGCGCGGCGCCAGGTTGGCAACCATCACCGTCAGACGGCCAATCAGCGTTTGCGGGTCCGGGTACGCGGAACGGATACCGGAGAAGACGTTGCGCTTCTCGCCGCCCAGATCCAGCGTCAGACGCAGCAGTTTGTCGGAGCCGTCGACGAATTCGGCGTTTTCGATAAGCGCGATACGCAGATCCACTTTGGCGAAATCGTCAAAGGCGATGACATCCTGAATCGGGTCATCTGCCAGCGGGCCGGAAACCGGTGCCGTCGCTGCTTTCACTTCTTCTTTTGACGCGTCAATCAGCGCCTCAACCTGCTTCATATCGATGCGGTTGTACAGCGCCTTAAAGGTGTTAACCTTGTGGCCGAGCAGCGGTTGGGCGATAGCATCCCAGCGCAGTTCGCTGTTAAGGAAGGCTTCGGTACGCTCTGCCAGCTGCGGCAGCACCGGCTTCAGGTACGTCATCAATACGCGGAACAGGTTGATACCCATGGAGCAGATGGCCTGCAGGTCGGCATCGCGGCCTTCCTGTTTAGCGACAACCCACGGCGCCTGCTCGTCGACATAGCGGTTTGCCACATCGGCCAGCGCCATGATTTCACGAATGGCTTTACCGAATTCGCGACTTTCCCACGCCTCGCCAATCGCCTCTGCGGCATCAGTGAAGGTTTTATAAAGCTGAGGATCGGCCAGCTCCGCCGCCAGCACGCCGTCAAAGCACTTGGCGATAAAGCCCGCATTGCGGGAGGCGAGGTTGACGACCTTGTTGACGATATCGGCGTTCACGCGCTGGATGAAATCTTCCAGGTTGAGGTCGATGTCATCGATGCGGGAAGAGAGCTTGGCGGTGTAGTAGTAGCGCAGGCTGTCGGCATCAAGATGCTTAAGCCAGGTGCTGGCTTTGATGAAGGTGCCGCGGGATTTGGACATCTTCGCGCCGTTAACGGTCACATAGCCGTGGACGAACAGGTTGGTCGGCTTACGGAAACCGCTGCCCTCCAGCATGGCCGGCCAGAACAGGCTGTGGAAGTAGACGATATCTTTGCCGATAAAGTGATACAGCTCGGCGTCGGAGTCTTTTTTCCAGTATTCGTCAAAGCTGACGGTATCGCCGCGTTTGTCGCACAGGTTCTTAAAGGACCCCATGTAGCCGATCGGCGCATCCAGCCAGACGTAGAAGTATTTGCCTGGCGCGCCTGGAATTTCAAAACCGAAGTACGGCGCATCGCGGGAGATATCCCACTGCTGCAGGCCGTGCTCGAACCACTCCTGCATTTTGTTCGCTACCTGCTCCTGCAGCGCGCCGCTGCGGGTCCACGCCTGCAGCATTTCGCTAAACGACGGCAGGTCGAAGAAGAAGTGCTCGGATTCACGCATGACCGGCGTCGCGCCGGAGACCACGGATTTCGGATCGATAAGCTCGGTTGGGCTGTAGGTCGCGCCACACACTTCGCAGTTATCGCCGTACTGGTCCGGAGACTTACATTTCGGGCAGGTGCCTTTCACGAAACGGTCCGGCAGGAACATGCCTTTTTCCGGATCGTAGAGCTGAGAGATAGTACGGTTTTTAATAAAACCGTTCTCTTTCAGACGGCCGTAGATAAGCTCGGACAACGCGCGGTTCTCATCGCTGTGCGTCGAGTGGTAGTTGTCATAGCTGATGTCGAAACCGGCGAAGTCCGTCTGATGTTCCTGACTCATTTCGGCAATCATCTGCTCCGGCGTGATGCCAAGCTGCTGGGCTTTCAGCATAATCGGCGTACCGTGAGCGTCATCGGCGCAGATGAAGTTAACCTGATGGCCGCGCATTCGCTGGTAACGGACCCAGACATCAGCCTGGATATGCTCCAGCATATGACCGAGGTGAATAGAGCCGTTAGCGTACGGCAGAGCGCACGTTACCAGAATTTTTTTCGCGACTTGAGTCATAGTGAACATTACTTCTTGATAGTGAAAAAGGGGTTTTGATGTTACCTGAAAGGGGCTAACTCCGCCAAGCGATAAGGGCATATATCCGTAAATGAATAATTGTTCTCTCTGGGGTAAACTGGGTAGCGACGATGTCTTTCTCAGAACAACAACAAAGGAGTCGGGATGAGTTCACAATCCCAGGCCAAATCCCCCGAACGCCTGCGCGCGATGGTCGCAGGTACGCTGGCCAATTTTCAGCACCCCACACTGAAACATAACCTCACCGCGCTCAAGGCGCTGCATCACGTCGCCTGGCTTGATGACACGGTGCACATTGAACTCCAGATGCCGTTTGCCTGGCATAGCGCTTTTGAAGAGCTCAAGGAGCAGTGCAGCGCGGATCTGTTGCGCATCACCGGCGCGAGCGCCATCGACTGGCGCCTGACGCATAACATCGCCACGCTCAAGCGCGTGAAGAACCAGCCTGGCGTGAACGGCGTGAAGAATATCATTGCGGTGAGCTCCGGTAAGGGCGGCGTCGGTAAATCCTCAACGGCGGTGAACCTGGCGCTGGCGCTGGCGGCGGAAGGGGCGAAGGTGGGCATTCTTGATGCCGACATCTATGGCCCGTCCATCCCAATGATGCTGGGGGCGGAAGGCAGCCGCCCGACCTCGCCGGACGGCACCCATATGGCGCCTGTCATGAAGTATGGCCTGGCGACCAACTCTATCGGCTACCTGGTGACCGATGATAACGCCATGGTGTGGCGCGGCCCGATGGCCAGCAAGGCGCTGATGCAGATGCTACAGGAGACGCTGTGGCCGGATCTTGACTATCTGGTGCTGGACATGCCTCCGGGCACCGGGGACATTCAACTGACGCTGGCGCAGAACATTCCGGTGACCGGCGCGCTGGTGGTAACGACGCCGCAGGACGTTGCGCTGATTGATGCCAAAAAAGGCATCGTGATGTTCGAGAAGGTGGAAGTACCGGTGCTGGGTATCGTGGAAAACATGAGCGTGCATATCTGCAGCCACTGCGGCCATCACGAACCGATTTTCGGCACCGGCGGCGCTGAGCGCCTGGCGCAGCAGTACCATACGCAACTGCTGGGACAGATGCCGCTGCATATCAGCCTGCGCGAAGACCTCGATCGCGGTATGCCGACGGTAATTGGCCGTCCGGACAGCGAATTCACCACCCTCTACCGCCAACTTGCAGGGCGAGTGGCGGCGCAGATGTACTGGCAGGGCGAAGTGATCCCGGGCGATATCGCGTTTCGCGCGGTATAAGCGCGGCGCAACACTCATGAAAATGAAAAGCTGCCTGCGGGCAGCTTTTTTGTACCCGGTCGGTGAACGCTACGGCGTGATGGGCTGCCGCCCGTTCGGGGTTTGCAACCAGCGCGGCGCATTCATGATATCCGCCAGATAGGCGGTCAGCTCATAAAGCAGCCCCTGTAACGCCTCCTCCACGGAGAGTGACATCTTGCCGCCGGAAAGCAGGTGACTTAACGCGAGGCAGTACTCGCACAGCAGATCGCTTTCTGAATCCAGCGTCGGAAAGCGCGTCGGGGGTGTGTCTACGGTGAGTCTGTCCATCATGTGCGCGGGGACCGGGTCGTTTAGCCCAGGCAGCAGCTCGCTCAACCCGTGATGTAGCCGTTGGTACATTTCCCGCTGGGTGGTGGCGTGTTCGGTTTCCAGCGCGACCGCCGCAAGGTGCTCGCACTGGCGTATGGTGTCGGTAAAGTCGGTATCTGGGTCAGTGGATACGCCGGGGATTGTCTGTGCCCAGATCGGTGTCGATTCCATCGATGAAGCCTCCGTCAGTTTTTCGCTCAGGCGTGAGAGAGTGTACGCCCGGGTGACGAAGGAACAAGCGCTATTCCCGGAATCCGTGTCGCAAATTGTGATGAAAATGCATGTATTCAGCGAACAGGGTAGTGCATCAACCAGTACTCGCCGTCCGGCGATGTCCCGCATGCTGTGGTTTGCCAGCCATGGCGCTGGTAAAACCGTAGCGCCTGGGTGTTTTGCGCCAGACATTTGAGTGAGCCGGTGTCGGTCAGTTCGGACTGCACCTTTTTCAGCAGCGCGCTGCCGACGCCGTGACCCTGCCAGTCAGGCGAAACGAAGAGGTTGTGCAGAAAGTTATCCCGGGTCCAGACGGAGGCGAAACCGGCAAGCTGGCCGTCTATTTCCGCAACCCAAATGTGCTCGTCCTGGGTCACGGCGTCGAAATCCTCCAGCCGGCAGTTATCGCTTTCAAGCCATGCCCAGCTTGTCAGGCGGGTGTTGAGATACAGCGTACGCAAACAAGGACGGTCCGCATCGATCCCGGGACGTATCAGCATGGGCGCTCCGGCGTGGAGAGGGGAAGCGCCACGAGCGCGGACGCGCTCGCAGCGATGTTTGGTTTAACGATGATAGAAGATCTCGCCGTCGTAGACTTTAAGCACTTTCCCTTCCGTATCGGAAATCAGCACATAGTTGCCGCCCATGTAGGTCCAGTGGCTGCCCGCGCTCGGCGCCGGGAGGTTACGCAACTGCCATTGCTTAATGTTGTACTCTTCCGTGCGGTACATCTCCGGTACGGTATCGCCGAGAGTAAAGTGCGTGAAATCGGCGTTGAATTCTTTCAGTTCATATTTCTGAATGCCGGTCGACACAGACATCGGGGCCGCCCAGGTAGCACCTGCAGTTGCCAGTAGTACGCCCAGAAGCATCATTTTTGTTTTACGCATATTTTTCCACCTGGTCTGGATTCACTTCGCAGCCCCGTATCATTCCTGAAGGATGGGCGCGATGGCAATAGGCGAAACGGCAAAAAAGTGTAAGCAAACCCGCCGCGCAGGCTTTCCTAAACCCGCCAGGGGTGGTAAACAGTGCAAAAAACGATTCTCGGGGGAGTGAAAATGCTCAGGCTGGAAGATCTGACGCTGTTTGTCCGTGCGGCGGCATTGGGAAGCTTTAGCGTGGCGGCGCGTGAGGCCGGGCTGCCGCCGGCGCAGGTCAGTTCGGCGATTAAGCGCCTGGAGACGACCCTCAACATCCGCCTGTTCGCCCGTTCGACGCGCAGCCTGCGCCTGACGCCGGAAGGAGAAGTCTGGCTGCCGTACGCCACCCAGATGCTCGACACGTTGCAGGCCGGGCTGCAAAAAATTCAGAGCCCGGATGATGAGGTGCGCGGTACGTTGCAGGTCGCCGTACCGTCTGATTTGGGGCGGAATCTGCTGCTGTCGGTGATGCAGGATTTTCGCAGGCGTTATCCCGCGCTACGGCTGCGGCTCCTTTTTTCCGATCACCTGACCGACGTCTTTAAAGATCCGGTAGACGTGGCGTTCCGCTATGGTAATAGCGACGACGCCTCGTTTATCTCGCTGCCGGTCGCACCGCAAAACCGCCGGGTGCTGGTGGCATCGCCTGCATGGCTTGCTGCCCACGGCGAGCCGCATACTCCGGAAGAACTGGCGGGACACAACGCGCTGACCTATGTACTGCGCGGCAGGCTGTATGACCGCTGGACACTGCTGCGCGACGGTAAAGTGCATGAGGTGCAGATGAACAGCGCCATTATGAGCGATGATGCCGAGGTGATCCGCCGCCTGGCGATCGCCGGGGAAGGGGTGGCGAACAAATCCTGGCTCGACGTCAGCGACGATATCCGGGAAGGGCGACTGAAGATCCTGCTGCCGCAGTATCAGGGCGACGGCGTGCCGTTGAACATGATTTGCCCGCACCGCAAGCAGCTTTCTACTGCGGTGCGTCTGTTGTATGACGCGGTGCGGGAAAAATGCGCCGCGCTGCTTACGCAACTGCCTGAAGGGAAAATCTGACCCTCAGGGAAGATGTTTTATCAGCACATCCACCGACAGATGGTTGATATAGTCCATGGAGTGCGATGCCAGCACCCCCAGCAGGCGGTTGCGGTGCCCGGCGATAACCAGATCGATCTGGCGCTGCTGCACGCACTTCTCGACATCGTCAAAGCGGCGGGTGGTGACCAGGTCCAGCGTGTGTACCGGCACATCGACGGAGGCGGCAAGCTCGCTCAGCAATGCCTTGGCGCTGATGACATCCTCTGAAACCACATCATCCATCAGGCTGTCGGAGATATAG
>NZ_JAFAGS010000026.1 GCF_019237635.1 Pluralibacter sp. | reverse complement strand
AATCGATGCGAACGACGGTGTTCAATTATATTGAGTGCGATTACAATCGGTGGCGCCGACACAGTGCCTGTGGCGGACTCAGCCCGGAACAATTTGAAAACCAGAACCTCGCTTAGCACCGTGTCCACATTATGTGGGTAGGATCAGAGGAGGGAATCAGTGGGGGCTTGAGACGAAGCGAAAACTCAGCAGGATGTAAAAAGAACAAATTTGAAAAAGGGCCCGCCTTAACAGGGCGGCCCTTTTATGCTCAAAACACAATCGACACCAGAGTTGAAGGTGATGAACTTGGTGTACAACAAAGTAGGTTACAACGTGGTGAACATCGCGTATAATGGCTTTCAACAAAATGTGCTAATGCATTGATTTATATAGATTTGTTAGTATCAAGTCGACGCCTGGGAAGGCGACACCTAAAGGAAGCTCTATGAGCGAGAAATTACAGAAAGTGCTGGCCCGCGCCGGTCACGGCTCGCGTCGTGAAATTGAATCCATGATCGAAGCCGGTCGCGTCAGCGTTGATGGCAAAATCGCCACCCTGGGCGATCGCGTTGAAATTACCCCTGGCCTGAAAATCCGTATCGATGGCCATCTTATCTCCGTCAAAGAATCCGTTGAGCAGATCTGCCGCGTACTGGCGTACTACAAGCCGGAAGGCGAGCTCTGTACCCGTAACGATCCGGAAGGCCGTCCGACGGTGTTCGACCGTCTGCCGAAGCTGCGCGGCGCCCGCTGGATTGCGGTCGGGCGTCTGGACGTTAACACCTGCGGTCTGCTGCTGTTCACCACCGATGGCGAACTGGCTAACCGCCTGATGCACCCAAGCCGTGAAGTTGAGCGTGAGTATGCGGTGCGCGTATTCGGCCAGGTTGACGACAATAAAGTGCGCGAACTGGCGCGCGGCGTGCAGCTTGAAGACGGCCCGGCGGCGTTTAAGACCATTAAGTTCACCGGCGGCGAAGGGATCAACCAGTGGTACAACGTCACCCTGACCGAAGGGCGTAACCGTGAGGTGCGTCGTCTGTGGGAAGCCGTTGGCGTCCAGGTCAGCCGCCTTATCCGCGTACGCTATGGCGATATCCCGCTGCCGAAAGGCCTACCGCGCGGCGGCTGGACTGAACTCGATCTGGCGCAGACCAACTACCTGCGCGAGCTGGTTGAGCTCAAGCCGGAAACCGAATCCAAAGTGGCGGTGGAAAAAGACCGGCGTCGTATGAAAGCGAACCAGATTCGCCGTGCGGTGAAGCGTCACAGCCAGGTTAACAGCAAACCGGCGCGCAGCACCAGCCGTCGTTCCAGCAGCCGTAACAGCGGCAACGGTTCGTAAATCACATTCTGACGATGTAAAAGGGCCCCTGGGCCCTTTTTTAATGCCCGGCGTTAGTAATCGATGCCGATTTGCGCTTTGACGCCAGCGTCAAAGGCGTGTTTGACCGGGCGCAGTTCGCTCACCGTGTCGGCCATGTCGAGGATATCGCGATGGCAGCCGCGGCCGGTGATGATCACCGTCTGGTTATGAGGACGGTTGCGCAGGGCGTTCAGCACGTCCTCAAGCGGTAGATAATCATAGGCCACCATATAGGTCAGCTCATCAAGGATGACCAGGTCGAGGCTCTCATCGGCCAGCATCCGCTTTGCGTGCTGCCAGACGCTCAGGCAGGCGGCGGTATCGCTTTCCCGGTCCTGGGTGTTCCAGGTGAACCCTGTCGCCATGACCTGAAACTCGACACCGTGTGGCTCCAGCAGGTTGCGCTCGCCGTTAGGCCACTGTCCTTTAATAAACTGAATGACGCCTACTTTTTTGCCGTGGCCGACGGCGCGGGTGGCGGTGCCGAAGGCGGCGGTGGTTTTCCCTTTGCCGTTGCCGGTCAGGACCAGCAGGATCCCGCGGGTTTCCTGCGCCTGAGAGACGCGGGCTTCTACTTTTTCTTTCAGACGTTGCTGGCGTTCGCGATGTCGTTCATCGGTCATGGTGAGATCCCTGGTTTACGGTTTGGCTGTGCGTCGAAGGTCATACCGGTTTTACGGCGGCTGTCGTCGCCCATCAGCCACAGGTACAGCGGCATAATGTCCGCTGGCGTTTTTAATTTCTGCGGGTCTTCCGTCGGGAAGGCGCTGGCGCGCATCCCGGTACGGGTGCCGCCCGGGTTGATGCAGTTAACGCGCAGCTGTCCCTGATACTCCTCCGCCAGCACCTGCATCATCCCTTCGGTAGCGAATTTGGACGCCGCATAGGCACCCCAGTTGGCGCGCCCCTGGCGGCCGACGCTTGAGGAGGTGAATACCAGCGAACCGGCATCGGACTTCAGTAATAAAGGAAGCAGCGCCTGGGTCAGCATAAAGGTGCTGTTGACGTTAACCTGCATGACATCCTGCCAGACCTCCGGTTTCTGTTCCGCCATCGGCGTTACGTCGCCCAGCAGACCGGCGTTATGCAGTACGCCGTCGAGGCGCGGGTAGTGAATGGCGACTTTTTGCGCCAGACTCTGACACTCTTGCGGCGTACAGGTCAGGAGATCGAGGACAAACCATTGCGGCGCGATGCCGCCTTCTTGCTGGATCTGCTGCGCCACGCCGCGCAGTTTATCGTCATTGCGGCCAAGCAGAATGACGCTTGCGCCATAGCGGGCATACGTCAGGGCGGCTTCGCGGCCAATGCCGTCGCTGGCGCCGGTCACCAGGATGATGCGTTGTTGCAGCAAATCGCGTTGCGGTTGGTAATGCACGGATTTTCTCCTGTGGCCCTGCGGCAGGCCACGTTACTGTTCTGTCAGTTCACTTTTCGGCTTTATGCCCTAAACCGCAGGGGATTTCAATCAGCCAGGCGGACAGGCTATTCTAAATTAACATTTTGCAAAGATTTCATTGGCAACAAATGCCGCAGAATGCCTGCGTGTTTCATCCCATCGGCGGCGGAAGACGCCGCGCCTGGGCTGTTGTACACTCGATGCAAACGTAAGGGGTTCATTTTAAGGTGGAAGCGTGGAAATACTGTCTCAATATGGGTTGTTTTTAGCCAAAATCGCGACGGTTGTCGTCGCAATCGCGGTTGTTGCTGCATTTATCGTGAATCTTACCCAACGCAAAAAGCAGCGCGGCGAACTTAAGATAACCAATTTAAGTGAACACTATAAAGACCTGAAAGAAGAGATGGGGGCGGCGCTGCTCGACGCGCCTCAGCAGAAGCTGTGGCACAAAGAGCAGAGGAAAAAGCTCAAACAGGAGGCAAAGGCGGCGAAGGCCAGGGTGAAAAAGGGCATCGCCGCGGGCGATAAGTCCCGTGTCTGGGTGTTGGACTTTAAAGGCAGCATGGACGCCCACGAAGTCAACGCGCTACGGGAAGAAGTGACAGCGGTGCTGGCGGTGGTGAAACCGCAGGATCAGGTGGTGCTGCGTCTGGAAAGTCCCGGCGGCGTCGTGCATGGCTACGGGCTGGCGGCATCCCAGCTGCAGCGCCTGCGTGACAAGCAGATCCCGCTGACTATCGCCGTGGATAAAGTGGCGGCAAGCGGCGGCTATATGATGGCCTGCGTGGGCAATAAAATTGTTTCCGCGCCGTTTGCCATTATCGGCTCCATCGGCGTGGTGGCGCAGATCCCCAACTTTAACCGCTTCCTGAAAGGCAAGGATATTGATATCGAGCTGCATACCGCCGGGCAGTACAAACGTACGCTGACGTTGCTTGGTGAAAACACGGAAGAAGGGCGCCAGAAGTTTCGTGAGGATCTCAACGAGACGCACCACCTGTTTAAAGACTTCGTCCACCGGATGCGCCCGCAGCTGGATATCGAACAAGTTGCGACCGGCGAGCACTGGTACGGCAGCCAGGCCAAAGAGAAGGGGCTGGTGGATGATATCGGCACCAGCGACGACCTGCTGCTGGGGTTGATGGAGGACCACGAGGTGCTGAATGTGCGCTATCTGCAACGGAAAAAATGGCTCGACCGTTTTACCGGCAGCGCGGCGGAAAGCGCCGATCGTCTGCTGATGCGCTGGTGGCAGCGCGGCCAGAAGCCGATGATGTAGTGACCCGGTTGCGGGAAACACAGAACGAAAGAGCGAGGCACTGGCCTCGCTCTTTTACGTTAATCGATCAGGTGATATTTCTCTGACAGCGTGTGCGCCAGGTATTTAAACATGTTGAATACCGCGGTGCTTTTCGGCGTCGGCAGGCCTTGCTCATCCAGATAGTACTCGCCGCTGAAAACCAGCACGCCGTTACGCTGGGTAACGTCGGTCGCTTCGATACCGGCCAGGGTGTCTTCGTGCTCACGGATGAGGCGGTTGGCTTCTGCCAGCAGGGATTGACGATCGATAGGTGTGGATGTCTCTTGCATAATATACTCCTTAAATCACTGGCGTTAGTCTACGCCGGGCGCGCCGCCCGGGCAAATTTCCGTGTCGTTTGCAGGGAAAGGGTACCCGGGCTCTTGCTGGCGGGAATCACTTTTGCATGCTAATAAAGTTGCGTAACGAATTTTATCAGGTACAGTGTGACGCTTTCGGCAAACTGGCAACAGATTTGCTTGACATTCGACCGAAAATTCTTCGTGCTATATGCCCTGGCGAGGAAATGCCAGTAAACTCAGCCATCTGGCTGACGTTGTCTGAAGCTGGACTCGCAAAGGGGGTTGATATCCATTGGCGTTGCCGCAACATACAAGGCTCGTCGCCAGTGGAAGGTGAATCAATGTGCGATGTATTCCTGGAAGAATTAGATTAGGTAAAGGTGAATATGGGTAAAGCTCTCGTTATCGTTGAGTCCCCGGCAAAAGCCAAAACGATCAATAAGTATCTGGGTAATGACTACGTGGTGAAATCCAGCGTCGGTCATATCCGCGATTTGCCGACCAGTGGCTCAGCAACCAAAAAGAGCGCTGACTCTGCCTCCACCAAAACGGCTAAAAAGCCTAAAAAGGATGAACGTGGCGCGCTTGTCAACCGTATGGGCGTGGATCCATGGCACGACTGGACAGCACAGTATGAAGTGCTGCCAGGCAAAGAGAAGGTAGTCTCAGAGCTTAAGCAGTTGGCCGAAAAGGCTGACCACATCTATCTCGCAACCGACCTTGACCGCGAAGGGGAAGCCATTGCATGGCACCTGCGGGAAGTGATTGGCGGTGATGACACGCGCTACAGCCGCGTGGTGTTTAACGAGATAACCAAAAATGCGATTCGCCAGGCGTTTGAGAAGCCGGGCGAGCTGAATATCGACCGTGTCAACGCCCAACAGGCGCGCCGCTTTGTGGACCGCGTGGTGGGGTATATGGTCTCTCCGCTGCTGTGGAAGAAAATCGCCCGTGGGCTTTCCGCCGGCCGTGTACAGTCTGTTGCCGTGCGCCTGGTGGTTGAGCGTGAGCGCGAGATTAAAGCGTTTGTCCCAGAAGAGTTCTGGGAAATTGACGCGAACACCACGACGCCGTCCGGCGAAGCGCTGCCGCTGCAGGTGAGCCATCACCTGGATAAGCCGTTCCGCCCGGTCACCCGTGATGAAACCATGGCGGCGGTCAGCTTGCTTGAAAAAGCGCGCTACAGCGTGGTGGAGCGTGAAGATAAGCCGACCAGCAGCAAGCCTGGCGCGCCGTACATCACCTCTACGTTGCAGCAGGCGGCAAGTACCCGTCTGGGCTTTGGCGTGAAGAAAACCATGATGATGGCCCAGCGTCTGTATGAAGCGGGTTACATCACCTACATGCGTACTGACTCGACGAACCTGAGCCAGGACGCGCTGGACATGGTGCGCGGTTATATCGGCGACAACTTTGGTAAAAAGTACCTGCCGGAGAACGCCAACCAGTACGCCAGCAAAGAGAACTCCCAGGAAGCGCACGAAGCGATTCGTCCTTCTGACGTCAACGTGTTGGCGGAATCGCTGAAAGATATGGAAACCGACGCGCAGAAGCTGTATCAGCTGATCTGGCGTCAGTTTGTCGCCTGCCAGATGACGCCAGCGCAGTACGATTCCACCACGCTTACCGTTGCCGCCGGGGAATATAAACTGAAGGCTCGTGGCCGTACGCTGCGCTTCGACGGCTGGACGAAAGTCATGCCTGCGCTGCGTAAAGGCGATGAAGACCGCACGCTGCCGCCGGTAAAACAGGGCGACGCGCTGTCGCTCGTTGACCTGCAGCCCGCCCAGCATTTTACCAAGCCGCCTGCGCGTTTTAGCGAAGCTTCGCTGGTGAAAGAGCTGGAAAAACGCGGTATCGGCCGTCCGTCCACCTATGCGTCGATCATTTCGACGATTCAGGACCGGGGTTATGTGCGTGTCGAAAACCGCCGTTTTTACGCCGAGAAAATGGGGGAGATCGTCACCGATCGTCTGGAAGAGAACTTCCGCGAGCTGATGAACTACGATTTCACCGCCCAGATGGAAGACAGCCTGGACCGGGTCGCGAACCATCAGGCCGAGTGGAAGCAGGTGCTGAACGACTTCTTCGGTGATTTTACTCGCCAGCTCGAAACGGCGGAGAAAGGTCCTGAAGAGGGCGGCATGCAGCCGAACCCGATGGTGCTGACCAGCATCGACTGCCCGACCTGCGGACGCAAAATGGGTATTCGTACCGCCAGCACCGGCGTTTTCCTCGGCTGCTCCGGCTATGCGTTGTCGCCGAAAGAGCGCTGCAAGACCACCATTAACCTGGTGCCGGAAAACGAAGTGCTGAACGTGCTGGAAGGCGACGACGCGGAAACCAACGCGCTGCGCGCCAAGCGCCGCTGCTCTAAATGCGGTACGGCGATGGACAGCTATCTCATCGATCCGAAGCGTAAGCTGCACGTCTGCGGTAACAACCCGACCTGCGACGGCTACGAGATTGAAGAGGGCGAGTTCCGCATCAAGGGGTATGACGGCCCGGTGGTGGAGTGTGAAAAATGCGGTTCGGAAATGCACCTGAAAATGGGGCGTTTCGGTAAGTACATGGCCTGCACCAACGACGACTGTAAGAACACCCGTAAGATCTTACGTAACGGCGACGTTGCGCCGCCGAAGGAAGATCCGGTTCCGCTTCCGGAACTGCCGTGCGAAAAATCGGATGCGTACTTTGTCCTGCGCGACGGCGCAGCCGGGGTATTCCTGGCCGCGAACACCTTCCCGAAATCGCGTGAAACCCGCGCGCCGTTGGTGGAAGAGTTGTACCGTTTCCGCGATCGCCTGCCGGAAAAACTGCGCTATCTTGCCGATGCGCCGCAGGAAGACGGACAGGGCAACAAGACGATGGTGCGCTTTAGCCGTAAGACGAAACAGCAATATGTCGCGTCTGAAAAAGACGGAAAAGCGACCGGCTGGTCCGCCTTCTTTATCGACGGAAAATGGCAGGAAGCGAAGAAGTAATTCGGTATTTTTCCTCGCTGTATGACCTCAGGGGCCGCGTTTGCGGCCCTTTTTATTAGCTTGTTATTATTCGCATCTATACACATCCGGTATAAATGATATAGTGGTTATAGTTAACGCATTTCTTATTATCAAATCGTCTTAGGCCACTGATGCCTTTGCATTACGCGGACACCGGTCATGAAATTACAGCAGCTTCGTTATATCGTTGAGGTGGTCAATCATAACCTCAACGTCTCCTCTACCGCTGAGGGTCTGTATACCTCGCAGCCGGGCATCAGTAAGCAGGTTCGTATGCTGGAAGATGAGCTGGGGATCCAGATCTTTGCCCGTAGCGGCAAACATCTTACCCAGGTTACCCCCGCCGGGCAGGAGATTATTCGCATCGCGCGCGAAGTGCTGTCGAAGGTCGATGCCATTAAGTCCGTCGCCGGTGAGCATACCTGGCCGGATAAAGGGTCGCTGTATGTGGCGACGACCCACACTCAGGCGCGCTATGCGCTTCCGGGCGTGATTAAGGGGTTTATTGAACGCTATCCGCGCGTCTCATTGCATATGCATCAGGGATCACCGACGCAAATCGCTGAAGCGGTGTCGAAAGGCAATGCCGATTTTGCGATTGCGACCGAAGCGCTGCATCTGTACGACGATCTGGTCATGTTGCCGTGCTACCACTGGAATCGTTCCATTGTGGTGACGCCGGAGCATCCGCTGGCCTCAAAAACGTCCGTCACGATTGAAGAGCTGGCGCAATATCCTCTGGTAACCTATACCTTTGGCTTTACTGGTCGTTCTGAACTGGATACCGCGTTTGACCGCGCCGGGCTAACGCCGCGCATTGTCTTTACCGCGACCGATGCCGACGTAATAAAAACCTACGTTCGTCTGGGGTTAGGGGTCGGGGTGATCGCCAGCATGGCGGTTGATCCGGTATCCGATCCGGACCTGGTCAAACTCGATGCGCACGGGATTTTCAGCCATAGCACGACGAAGATAGGCTTTCGTCGCAGCACGTTTTTACGTAGCTATATGTATGATTTTATTCAACGCTTTGCGCCGCACCTGACGCGCGACGTCGTGGATACTGCCGTCGCGCTGCGTTCGAATGAAGACATTGAAGCGATGTTTAAAGATATAAAATTACCGGAGAAATAATTCCCCGCGTTATTAAGGGTATCTCCGGCGAGGGGGATACCCGTTAAAATCGTTAGCCCTGTCAATTAATCGGGTACACATTTCTCTTTATTGGCTAAATATCCATTCCTGCTGTGAATGTCCATTACCGTCGGATGACAAAGTAGAAACTCTTTCTCCGCTATGCAAATTTGTCTGCTCAATTATTTATTTGTTGTCAAAAGATTGAATATTCCCATGCTATTACTTTATAAATTTGCTGGATTTTTAGCAGGTTTTTAATTAGGATTTGTCTCAATGATGATTAACTGTGCCGATTGTTTGGCACCGTAACGATAAGTGGTATCGATTGTATGAGGTTAGCAATGCCGTCAGGAAGTGAAGAACCGCAACGGGATCCAGAGCTCAAGCGTAAGGCCTGGCGAGCGGTGTTTTTGGGTTCTGCCGTGTTCTGGGGCGTTGTCGTGTTCCTTATCTGGACGTTTTGGGGTTAAAAATGGCGGAACCGGGTCATCGTGTGGCAGTGAAGAAAAAACGGCAAGCAGATGACAGCACGCCGCCGCGTAAAAAGGCGCCAGCCGAGATTCCCTCATCCTGGAAGCTGACGCCGGAACAGCAGGCGTTTATTGAATCGTTTGACGATGATGATAAAAAAGAGTGATGTAACGCTCCTGGAATAATATCCGTAAGTTGTGTGCTGTTTTCTCTTGTGCTCATTAATAAAAACATCACAGCAATAAAGAGAAATAATGTCGATAACCCAAAGAAATTATCCCTGAGTAAACCCGGTGCAAGACCGGGTTTTTGTTTTTCGCGAACAATGATTTCCCCGATTTTAGCAATTTGGGTTGTTATCAAAACGTTACGACAGGCATGTGTTATCTTTAAAGACAGGCCCTGAGGAGTTTCAGGGTGGTGAATCCCTGTCATTAAGGAGGAGCTATGTCGTTAACCCTACGAGAAGCCAGTAAGGATACACTGCAGGTTAAAGCAAAAACGTATCACTACTATAGCCTGCCGCTGGCCGCAAAACAGATCGGCGACATTTCCCGTCTGCCTAAATCACTCAAAGTCTTACTCGAAAACCTGCTGCGCTGGCAGGATGGCGATTCCGTCACCGCAGAGGATATCCAGGCGCTGGCAGCCTGGTTACAGCACGCGCACGCCGATCGTGAAATCGCCTGGCGTCCCGCCCGCGTGTTGATGCAGGATTTTACCGGCGTCCCCGCGGTCGTTGACCTTGCGGCAATGCGGGAGGCCGTGAAGCGACTTGGCGGCGATACTGCAAAAGTGAACCCGCTGTCGCCCGTTGATCTGGTGATTGATCACTCGGTCACGGTTGACCGCTTTGGCGACGATGACGCCTTTAGCGAAAACGTGCGTCTGGAGATGGAGCGCAATCACGAACGCTATGTGTTCCTGCGCTGGGGGCAGCAGGCGTTCAGCCGTTTTAGCGTGGTGCCGCCGGGAACCGGGATCTGCCATCAGGTTAACCTGGAGTATCTGGGCAAAGCCGTGTGGAGCGAAGAACAAAACGGAGAGTGGGTGGCTTACCCGGATAGCCTGGTGGGCACCGATTCCCATACCACCATGATCAACGGACTGGGCGTGCTTGGCTGGGGCGTCGGCGGTATCGAGGCTGAAGCCGCGATGCTGGGCCAGCCGGTGTCGATGCTGATCCCGGACGTGGTGGGCTTTAAACTGAGCGGAAAACTGCGCGAAGGGATTACCGCGACGGATCTGGTGCTGACCGTCACGCAGATGCTGCGCAAGCACGGCGTCGTCGGAAAATTTGTTGAGTTTTACGGCGACGGCCTGGATTCATTGCCGCTGGCCGACCGCGCGACGATCGCCAATATGTCACCGGAATATGGCGCCACCTGCGGCTTCTTCCCAATTGACGCCGTGACCCTCGACTACATGCGCCTGAGCGGGCGCAGTGAAACGCAGATAGCGCTGGTGGAGGCGTATGCCAAGGCGCAGGGGATGTGGCGTCTGCCGGGTGATGAACCGGTATTTACCAGTACACTGGCGCTGGATATGGACGAGGTGGAGGCAAGCCTCGCCGGGCCGAAGCGTCCGCAGGATCGTGTCGCGCTGGGCAATGTGCCGAAAGCCTTCGCCGCCAGCGCGGAGCTGGAACTGAACGCCGCGCGGAAAACCCCCGGACCGGTGGCATATACTCTGAACGGTCATCAGTACCAGCTCCCCGACGGGGCTGTGGTAATAGCCGCCATCACCTCATGTACCAATACTTCGAACCCCAGCGTACTGATGGCGGCCGGGCTGCTGGCGAAAAAAGCCGTGGCCCGGGGCCTGAAACGCCAGCCGTGGGTCAAAGCCTCGCTGGCGCCAGGTTCGAAAGTGGTCTCCGATTACTTGGCTCATGCCAAACTGACGCCGTATCTGGACACGCTGGGCTTTAACCTGGTGGGCTATGGCTGTACCACCTGTATCGGCAACTCCGGCCCGCTGCCGGAACCTATTGAGCAGGCGGTTAAGCAAGGCGACCTCACCGTCGGGGCGGTGCTTTCCGGCAACCGTAACTTTGAAGGGCGTATTCACCCGCTGGTGAAAACCAACTGGCTGGCGTCGCCGCCGCTGGTGGTGGCCTATGCGCTGGCTGGCAATATGAATCTCGACCTGACCCGCGACCCGCTGGGGCATGACGAGCAGGGCGCGCCGGTGTACCTCAGGGATATCTGGCCAAGCGGGCAGGAGATAGCCCGGGCTGTGGAAGAGGTCTCAACCGATATGTTCCACAAAGAGTACGCTGAAGTCTTTGAGGGTACGCCGGAGTGGAAATCCATTCAGGTCGAAGGATCGGACACCTACGGCTGGCAGCCGGATTCCACCTATATCCGCCTGTCGCCGTTCTTTGATGAAATGGGCGTAATGCCTGACCCGGTTGAAGATATTCACGGCGCGCGGATCCTGGCGATGCTCGGCGACTCGGTTACGACCGACCACATTTCGCCTGCGGGCAACATTAAGGCCGAAAGCCCGGCGGGGCGATATCTGCAAAGCCATGGCGTTGAGCGGCGAGACTTCAACTCTTATGGCTCACGGCGCGGCAACCATGAAGTGATGATGCGGGGGACGTTTGCCAACATCCGTATTCGCAACGAAATGGTGCCCGGCGTCGAAGGCGGGATGACGCGCCACCTGCCCGGAACGGAGGTGGTCTCAATTTATGATGCGGCGATGCGTTATCAGCAGGAGGGAACGCCGCTGGCGGTGATTGCCGGTAAAGAGTATGGCTCTGGCTCCAGCCGCGACTGGGCGGCTAAGGGGCCGCGTCTGCTTGGGGTTCGGGTGGTGATTGCCGAGTCGTTTGAGCGAATTCACCGCTCTAACCTGATAGGGATGGGGATCCTGCCGCTGGAGTTCGCGCCGGGCGTGAGCCGTAAAACGCTCGGGCTGACCGGAGAAGAGCGTATCGATATTGACGGTTTGCAGGCGCTTAAACCCGGAGCGACGGTGGCGGTGACGCTGACCCGTGCGGATGGCAAAACGGAAGTGATTCACTGCCGTTGCCGTATCGATACCGCCACGGAGCTGACCTACTATCAGAACGACGGTATTCTGCACTACGTTATTCGTAATATGCTGCATTAATGCGCCGCAGTGGGCCTGGATAAGCAGGCCCACTATGCCTGGACAGGGTCAGAGAAGCCGTTAGTTGTCGAGCAGATGCCCCATTTTGGCGGCTTTGGTGTCGAGGTAGTGCTCATTGTTCGGGTTGCGTCCGACGATAAGCGACACGCGTTCGATAATGTTGATGCCCGCTTCGGTGAGGATTTCGACCTTCAGCGGGTTGTTGGTGAGCAGGCGGACTTCATCAACGCCCAGCAGTTTGAACATATCGGCGCACAGGGTGAAGTCACGTTCGTCGGCGGCAAAGCCGAGCTGATGGTTGGCTTCAACGGTGTCATAGCCCTGGTCCTGCAGCGCATAGGCGCGGATTTTATTCAGCAGGCCGATGTTGCGTCCTTCCTGACGGTGATACAGCAGCACACCGCGTCCCTCTTCGGCGATATGCGCCAGCGCCGCTTCCAGTTGAAAACCGCAATCACAACGCAGGCTGAACAGCGCATCGCCAGTCAGACACTCCGAGTGTACGCGTGCGAGGACCGGGGTCTTACCGGTAATATCGCCGAAAACGAGGGCCACGTGATCTTGCCCGGTTGCCAGTTCTTCAAAGCCCACCATCAGGAAATCGCCCCAGGGGGTTGGCAGTTTGGCTTCTGCCACACGTTTAAGCTGCATGTGATTCTCCAGATTACGTCGGCATGCTGATGCCTTCTGTTTCTGATATTTTGCCACAACGGCGAAACTTCACCTAATGGCTGACGAATCATCTGCTGCGAAAGCGCACGATTCGGCATCTTTTACCGCCGCGCGAATTATCAGTTATCATTGTGATGTGTAAGGGAAAAGGAGGCGCGATGCTCGCTATCGTCAAACGTACCGCCATCGGGGCGGCGCTTTTGCTTGTGATGCCCGTTGCGGTATGGCTCTCCGGCTGGCAGTGGCAGCCGGGTTCCAATAGCGAATGGCTTAAACTGCTGTTCTGGATAACTGAAACGGTAACGCAGCCGTGGGGAATGATTACCCACGTCGCGCTATGCGGCTGGTTCTTATGGTGCCTGCGTTTTCGCCTGCGGGCGGCGACGGTGCTTTTCCTTATCCTGGCGGCGGCGATTCTGCTTGGACAGGGGGTGATGTCGTGGGTTAAAGAACGGGTGCAGGAGCCGCGGCCGTTTGTGGTATGGCTGGAAAAATCCCAGCATGTCCCGGTTGACGCGTTCTACACTTTACATCGCGAGGCGCGCGCCCAACTGGTAGAACAACAGCTTTCGACACGACAGGATATTCCTCTGTTTTTGCGCCAGCACTGGCAAAAAGAGACCGGTTTTGCCTTCCCGTCCGGCCACACGATGTTTGCTGCCAGCTGGGCGCTGCTTGGCGTCGGGCTGCTTTGGCCCCGGCGCAGAACGGTGACCATCGTGGTGCTGATGGTCTGGGCCACGGCGGTGATGGGAAGCCGTTTAGCGCTGGGCATGCACTGGCCGCAGGATCTGATTGTCGCCACGCTTATCTCCTGGCTGCTGGTGGTCATTGCGACCCGGGTCACGCAGCGGCTCTGCGGGCCGCTGACGCCGCCTGAAACGGATGAGCAGAAATCTGTCGTCGGTGAGAAGAACGGCCAGAAACGTTGATTTTTGACATTTTGCCCATAAATCCATGGTTCGCCCTGTGCTTGCTAGTTTCACCGCTGCGGCGAAGATGGTACTTTATAGGACAAGAAACGGCGCGGTGAACATGATTTAACCCGTCTTACTTCAAGTTGCATGTGCGTTGGCTGCGGGCGCTCACCCCAGTCACTTACTCAAGTAAGCTCCCGGGGATTCGCTCCCTTGCCGCCTTCCTGCAACTCGAATTATTAAGGGTATAGACGCTCACCCCACATAACGGGAAGTAATGTGAAATATTTACTCATTTTCTTACTGGTATTAGCGATTTTCGTAATCTCAGTCACCCTTGGGGCGCAAAACGATCAGGTCGTGACGTTCAACTACTTACTGGCGCAGGGCGAGTTCCGTATTTCTACGCTGCTGGCCGTGCTGTTTGCCGCTGGTTTTGCGATAGGCTGGCTGGTATGCGGTCTGTTCTGGCTGCGTTTACGGGTATCGCTGCTGCGCGCGGAACGTAAGATTAAGCGCCTGGAACAGCAAATCTCGCCTGCTGCCTCTACGCCATCGGCACCGGTCGTTCCGGCGACGAAGGAATAAGATTCTATGCTGGAGTTGTTGTTTCTGCTTTTACCTGTTGCCGCCGCGTACGGCTGGTATATGGGACGCAGAAGTGCACAGCAGTCCAAACAGGACGACGCTAACCGCCTTTCCCGTGACTATGTCGCGGGGGTTAACTTTCTGCTCAGTAATCAGCAGGACAAAGCGGTGGATCTGTTCCTCGATATGCTCAAAGAGGACACCGGCACCGTTGAAGCTCACCTGACGCTCGGAAACCTGTTCCGCTCCCGCGGCGAGGTTGATCGGGCTATCCGCATCCATCAAACCCTAATGGAAAGCGCCTCCCTGACGTACGACCAGCGCCTGCTGGCGGTACAACAGCTTGGTCGTGACTATATGACCGCCGGGCTGTATGACCGCGCGGAAGATATGTTCAGCCAACTGGTGGATGAAACCGATTTTCGTATCGGCGCGTTGCAGCAGCTGCTGCAAATCTACCAGGCGACCAGCGACTGGCAGAAGGCCATTGAGGTTGCCGAGCGCCTCGTCAAACTCGGCAAAGAGAAGCATCGCCCGGAAATCGCGCATTTCTGGTGTGAGCTCGCTTTGCAGCAGATGGGCAACAACGAGATGGACAAAGCCATGTCGCTGTTGAAAAAAGGGGCCGCGGCCGATCGCAACAGCGCGCGCATCTCCATCATGATGGGGCGGGTGTTTATGGCGAAAGGCGAGTATGACAAAGCCGTCGAGAGCCTGCAGCGGGTTATCGAACAGGATCGGGAGCTGGTCAGTGAAACGCTGGAGATGCTCCAGACCTGTTACCAGCAACTGGGTAAAAATGACGAGTGGGGAACCTTCTTGCGCCGTGCCGTTGAAGAGAATACCGGCGCGACCGCCGAGCTGATGCTGGCGCAAATCCTCGAACAGCAGGAAGGCGTTGAGAACGCCCAAACCTACGTTACCCGTCAGCTTCAGCGTCACCCGACGATGCGCGTTTTCCACAAGTTGATGGATTACCACCTCAATGAAGCGGAAGAAGGGCGGGCCAAAGAAAGCCTGATGGTGCTGCGCGATATGGTCGGCGAACAGGTGCGCAGTAAGCCGCGTTACCGTTGTGCTAAGTGCGGGTTTACCGCCTATACCCTGTACTGGCACTGCCCGTCCTGCCGTTCCTGGGCGACGGTCAAACCGATCCGCGGCCTTGATGGCCAGTGATTTTTAAAAAAAGCTCAATTTAGTTACAACATACTAAAGGGCTGCACAGGCTCCCTGATATCGGCACCGTGCAAACCGTTGTCCGGCAGGGGAATGTGCCCTGTCTTTTTCAGCGTGTCGCAGGTAGAATGCTCGCCGTTTACCTTTTTCGCGCCCGCGCTCCCCTCAACAAGAAGGTCTGGTCATGACATCTGATTCCCGTAGTGTTACTTCCTCTCCCGTCGTCGTTGCGCTCGATTACAACAATCGCGATAACGCGCTGGCCTTTGTCGACAGGATTGACCCTCGCGACTGTCGCCTGAAGGTTGGGAAAGAGATGTTCACCCTGTTTGGGCCGGAATTCGTACGCAGCCTGCAGCAGCGCGGTTTCGACATTTTTCTCGATCTTAAATTCCACGACATTCCGAATACCGCCGCGCATGCGGTGGCCGCGGCGGCAGATCTGGGCGTGTGGATGGTGAACGTGCACGCGTCCGGCGGCGCGCGCATGATGACTGCCGCGCGCGAAGCGCTGGTACCGTTCGGCAAAGATGCTCCGTTACTGATTGCCGTGACTGTGTTAACCAGTATGGAAGCCAGCGATCTCCAGGACCTGGGCATTACGCTGTCCCCGGCGGATTATGCCGCGAAGCTTGCCGCATTAACGCAGCGCTGCGGACTGGACGGCGTGGTTTGCTCCGCTCAGGAAGCGGTGCGCTTTAAACAGGACTTCGGTCAGGGCTTTAAGCTGGTGACGCCGGGCATTCGTCCTGCCGGCAGCGACGCGGGCGATCAGCGCCGTATCATGACGCCGCAGCAGGCTCAGTCGGCGGGTGTCGACTTTATGGTGATTGGCCGTCCGGTGACGCAATCCGCCGATCCGGCGCGCACCTTACGTGAGATTAATGCGTCACTACAGCTGGGGGCATAATGAGCGATTCAAACAGCCGTCTGGTCTACTCCACGGAAACCGGGCGTATTGACGAGCCGAAAACCGTTGCGGAACGCCCGAAAGGCGACGGCATTGTTCGCATTCAGCGTCAGACCAGCGGGCGTAAAGGTAAAGGCGTTTGCCTCATTACCGGCGTCGACCTGGACGACGGCGAACTGGCAAAACTTGCGGCTGAACTGAAGAAAAAATGCGGCTGTGGCGGTGCGGTTAAAGATGGGGTGATCGAAATACAGGGCGATAAGCGCGATCTTATTAAATCACTGCTCGAAGCTAAAGGTATGATAGTTAAACTGGCTGGCGGCTAAAAATAAAAGGGCCACGCATATTGCATGGCCCTGATTTATTTTTTGACTCGTGCGAAAGTTTTTACAGAATATATTTTGTTGTTATTTTACCTTCTGGTGATTATTTACTTACCTGGTGGCCAATAATACCACCTACGGCGGCACCGCCCAGCGTACCCAGCGCACTGCCGTTCGTCAGGACGGCGCCGCCCACAGCACCAGCACCTGCGCCAATCGCGGTGTTACGGTCGCGTGTGGACCAGCCAGAGCATGCGCTCAGGGACATCACCAGAGTTGCTGCTAATACGGCAGCGGTCATTTTTTTGCTCATTGAAATCATAATGTTCTCTCCTGAATAATACATCCATGAACGGCCTCACCATAAGAGTTTAGCCTGGTAGAAGAATGTTCATGAGACAGGGTGTGCAGGTGTTACTTAAATCACGCAGGTGATAGTCACTTCCTGTCGTATCGCTAACAGTAATTTAGCGATTCAGCGAGGAAACAGGCAGGTAAATAGTCTTAATTGGCAGGTCGGAACATTCTCAGTTATACAAAATATCCCCCGAATGACCGGGGGGATATATCAGGGGCGTTTGACGATATTGACCGTCAGTCCGGCGCGCTGAAGCTGAACTTGATTTTCGGCGCTCAGTCCGTCGTCGGTAATCACCCGGCTGACTTTTTTCGTGGCGTCAAAGGGATAGGGGTGAACCACGCCGAACTTGGAGCTGTCGCTGAGCACAATAGCCTCACACTCTTTGTCCAGTACCGCATTGACCACGTCGGTACGCATCATATCGCGGCCAGTGAAGCCGGTATCATTCTGCCAGCCGTCAATGCCGATAAACGCTTTGCTGAAATGAACCTGCTGGATGTACTGGCGGGTGAGCGGGCCGACCATGCTCTCGCTTTTCTTCTGGTAGATGCCGCCAAGCAGGATCACTTCGCCCGGGGTTTCTTTCAGTAAATGCGCAATATAGCTGCTGACCGTAATAATGGTCACATCTTTATGTTCGGAAAGCGCGCGTGCGAGCAGGGCGTTGCTGCTGCCGTTTTCGATAAAGACGGTTTCGCCAGGAGAGACCAGTGATGCGGCAAAGGTCGCCAGTTCGCGCTTGAGGGCGAAATGGGTCATCATGCGCGTTTCAACGTCTTCGCTGTCGAGCGGCACGGCGAAGCCGTGGGTTCTGCGCAGATAGCTCTGCTTTTCCAGCAGGTTAAGATCCTGGCGAATGGTGACTTCGGAAACACCGGTCATGCGGGCGAGGTCGGCAACGCTCATGCGGCCTTTGTCGATCACCATTTGCAAAATAGATTGTTGTCGGGCGTTCATATCAATATCAGGCTTTCTTTAAATTTCCCAGGGCGCTTTGGGCGGCGTGAGCTTCTGCACCTGCGCGTGGCCGGACTGCGCCAACAGCTCCGCTTTCAGGATTTCCAGATTGTTTATCGCCGAGTGATAATCACCTGCGACCAGAATATCCAGTACGGTATCAATACGTTGGGCAAGCTCGCGTGCATCAAGGTCAGACATTGGGGTACCCTGAGAGAGAAGTCATAAACGCAATGATGCAAAAAATAGCGCTAAAAGAGAAGAGAAAAATCGAGCTTATGCAAATACATAACATTAATTTGCTAAATATGACGCTGGCCTGACGGCGCGGCAAAACCACCGCGCCGCCGTCGTGTTTGCTATCGCACCTTACGCAGCTGGCGTCGCTTCAGCCAGCGCTCAAAAACCGCGGCTGGCATCGGTTTGGCAAAGAAGAAGCCCTGGCGCTCGTTAACCCCATTTTTGGTCAGAAACGCGTCCTCTTTGGCGTTCTCAACACCCTCCGCGATGACCTGCAAATTCAGCGCCTGCGCGACGGCGACGATAGCCCTGACCAGCGACTGCGCGACCGGGTGTTTATGCACATCACGTACAAAATCCTGGTCGAGCTTTATGGCGTCGATGGGGAAGCGGGCGAGCTGGGACAGCGATGAGTATCCGGTACCGAAATCATCCAGATGGATCTGCGCGCCTAGCGCGCTGAACTGCTGGATAACCGAATGGGCAAGCTCTTCGTTTTCAATCAGGCAGCTTTCCGTCAGCTCGACATCGATAGGGCAGTATTCGAAGTTAAGATCCTTCAACGCCTGGCGCAGATCGCTGAAAATGGTCTGGTCGGCGAGCTGGCGGGCCGAGACGTTGACGGCGACCCGCAGGTTAATGCCCTTGTCGCGCCAGCGGGCGACCTGACGCACAACGTCGAGCATGACCCAGCGCCCGAGCGGCACAATCAGGCCGGATTCTTCGGCATAGGAGATAAACCCCGCCGGAGGGATAAGCCCGCGCTCCGGTGAGTCCCAGCGCACCAGCGCTTCCAGGCTGCGGACCTCGCCGCGCCAGGTGATTTTCGGCTGATAGTGGATGACCAACTGATCGGCATCCAGCGCTTTACGCAGGTTTGTGTCGAGCCACAAATATTCAAATACCCGTTTATTCATCTCCGGCAGGAAGACGCAGAACTTGCCGCGTCCGCCCTCTTTGGCGGTATACATGGCGGTATCGGCATTGCGAATCAGGCTTTCCCGATCGTTGCCGTGCTGCGGGGCGAGCGAAATGCCCAGCGAACAGCCGGAATAAACTTCGATAAGACCGATACGAAACGGCTCACGCAGGCGGCTCAGGATCCGCGAGGCCATTGCCTCCAGCGCGCTCTGCGAGGTGTTGGTCGCCAGAACGATAAACTCATCGCCGCCCAGGCGTGCCAGCGTCTGGCCCTCTTCAAGGCAGCTCAATATCGATAACGCAACCGACTGCAGCAACTGGTCACCGAACATATGCCCGTAGGCGTCGTTAACCTTTTTAAAGTTATCCAGGTCCAGATAGACAATCCCGACCTGGGTCTCGTCCCGCACGGCAATGGCTTCGCTAATCATGTCATTGATTGCGTTGCGGTTGGGCAGCCCGGTGATGGTATCGGTATTGGCCAGTACCCGCAGGCGCTCCTGCGCGCGTCGTTCTTCAGTGATATCGGTCCCGGAGCAAATCAGGTAAATTTCGTTTTTCCCGCTGCCGCTGTGTACGAATTTATTGCGAAATAAAAACAGCCGCTGGCCTTTGCGGGTTTTGACC
>NZ_JAFAGS010000149.1 GCF_019237635.1 Pluralibacter sp. | reverse complement strand
ATAAAGATCGGGCTCCGGCGACAGCAGCAGCGTCAGCGCGTCCAGCAGACTGGACTTACCCCAGGCGTTCTCCCCTATCAGGACATTGTTCTGCTCCAGCATCAACGACATCCGGTTGATTCCGCGAAACCCGACTATTTCCACTCTCTCGAGAAGCATACGCCCTCCGTCCGTCAAAATATTCCCTTTCGTTAACAGCAGTATAGCGGGGTCACTTCCTGGATGACACCTGCATTAATATAATGTTATTGCAAAAAATTTCCGGACAGAACGACAGCGCATAAAAAATAAGTCTGCTAGTAGTTTATCAACTTAATTGTTATTAATTCGAACGGATCGCGGATCTTTGATTATACCAAATTACTCTATACTGATATCCCCCCATTCTGCACAAGGAATAATGGCAAAAAACCTTAACATAAATTTATTTGTGCAAATTAACTGGTAAAGGGATGTGTTTCGTTCTTAAAATAACGGTCGTATTAATTGTGTCGTCATCCCTTTGTGGCGATAAATAAGATCCGGTGCGGGAATACCGTCACCGTTATTTTTTTGAGGTGGTTATGTTCAGAAAACTGGCAGCGGAATCCTTTGGTACATTCTGGCTGGTATTTGGGGGTTGCGGTAGCGCCGTCCTGGCGGCAGCGTTTCCGCAGTTGGGAATTGGTTTCGCAGGCGTTGCGCTGGCATTTGGTTTAACCGTACTGGCCATGGCATTCGCCGTCGGTCATATTTCCGGTGGTCACTTTAACCCGGCGGTCACATTAGGTCTGTGGGCTGGTGGTCGTTTCCCGACGAAAGAGGTTATTGGCTATATTATCGCTCAGGTCGTTGGCGGGATTATCGCCGCTGCGGTGCTGTACGTGATTGCCAGCGGTAAAACCGGTTTTGACGCTGCGGCCAGCGGTTTCGCTTCAAACGGTTATGGCGAACACTCTCCGGGCGGCTATTCAATGCTTTCCGCTATTGTTATCGAAATCGTCCTGACCTGCGGCTTCCTGTTGGTTATCCACGGCGCGACGGATAAAAATGCCCCGGTGGGCTTTGCGCCTATCGCCATTGGCCTGGCGCTGACCCTGATTCACCTGATCAGTATTCCGGTCACCAACACCTCCGTAAACCCGGCGCGCAGCACCGCGGTCGCTATCTTCCAGGGCGGCTGGGCGCTACAGCAGCTGTGGTTGTTCTGGGTGATGCCGATTATCGGCGGAATCCTCGGCGGCGTGCTGTACCGTACACTGCTGGAAAAACGTAGCTAACCTTTTTTGCTACGACACAACGCCCGGCGATGAAAATCTGCCGGGCGTTTTTTATTTTCCTGTTTACTGCGCCGCATGAATTGAGTAGTGTCATCTGCGCTATTTTTACTCACAGGGTGCGCGCTGTTCATGTTTTCGGGATTATTGATCATTCTTATACCGCTGGTGGTGGGATACCTGATTCCGCTGCATCAGACGGCAGCCTTAAAACTGATTAACCAGTTGCTGAGCTGGATTGTTTACATCATTCTCTTCTTTATGGGGATAAGCCTGGCGTTTCTGGATAATCTGGCGAATAGCCTGTTGGCTATTTTGCATTATTCCGTCGTTAGTATTGTGGTTATTCTGCTGTGTAATATTGCGGCGCTGTTGTGGCTTGAACGTTCTCTTCCCTGGCGTCATCAGCACCGGCAGGAGAAATTACCCTCACGAATTGCGATGGCGCTGGAATCTTTAAAATTGTGCGGTGTAGTGGTTGCAGGCGTCGCGCTGGGGTTAACGGGTTTCTCTTTTTTACAGCACGCAACAGAAGCCAGCGAATATACGCTTATTTTCCTGCTGTTCCTTGTCGGTATTCAGTTACGTAATAACGGCATGACCTTAAAGCAGATCGTGCTTAACCGTCGGGGAATGATTGTCGCAGTGATGGTGGTCGCCAGTTCAATGATAGGCGGCGTGATTAACGCCTTTATTCTTGACCTGCCGTTAAAAACCGCGCTGGCGATGGCTTCCGGTTTTGGCTGGTATTCGCTATCGGGGATTCTGCTGACCGAATCGTTTGGCCCGGTTATCGGCAGCGCCGCCTTCTTTAACGATCTGGCGCGCGAGCTGATTGCTATCATGCTGATTCCAGGCATGGTCCAGCGTAGCCGCTCCACTGCGCTTGGCCTCTGCGGCGCCACCTCCATGGACTTCACCCTCCCGGTGCTGCAACGTTCCGGCGGGCTGGAGATCGTCCCTGCGGCCATTGTTCACGGCTTTATTCTTAGCCTGCTCGTACCGCTGCTGATGGCGTTCTTCTCAGCCTGATCCCTCTTTGGCGGTAGGCAACTACCGCCAAAATTGCGCTATATCAATATCCCTTTAAGTTGTATCACAAATTCCTTTTCAGCCTCGTTGCACAAGCCTACCCTAAAACATGTATATCAAATATAACTTTAAAGGGTGTGACTATGTTCTGTGTGCAATGTGAACAAACAATTCGTACTCCGGCTGGTAATGGCTGTGCATACGCGCAAGGTATGTGCGGTAAAACGGCGCAGACATCAGACTTACAGGATCTGCTGATCGCCGCGTTGCAAGGGCTGTCCGCCTGGGCGGTAAAAGCGCGTGAATACGGCATCATCAACCACGACATCGACAACTTCGCCCCGCGCGCATTTTTCTCCACGCTGACCAACGTCAACTTCGATTCTCCGCGCATTGTGGGTTACGCCCGTGAAGCCATTAAGATGCGCGAGGCGCTGAAAGCGCAGTGCTGCGCTATCGACGCCAGTGCCGCCGTAGATAACCCGATGGCAGGTCTGCAACTGGTGAGCGACGATCTCGGCGAACTGCAGCGCCAGGCCGCCGCCTTTACCCCGAATAAAGATAAGCTCGATATTGGCGAAAATATTCTCGGCCTGCGCCTGCTGTGCCTGTACGGCCTGAAAGGGGCGGCGGCCTATATGGAACACGCCCACGTCCTGGGACAGTACGACAACGCTATCTACGCCCAGTATCACACCATCATGGCATGGCTCGGCACCTGGCCTTCTGACATGAACGCGCTGCTGGAATGCGCGATGGACATCGGCCAGATGAACTTCAAGGTGATGAGCATCCTGGACGCTGGCGAGACCACCACCTACGGTCACCCTACACCGAGTCAGGTCAACGTGAAGGCGACCGAAGGGAAATGCATTCTGATTTCCGGTCATGACCTGAAAGATCTCTACAACCTGCTGCAACAGACCGAAAGCACCGGCGTTAACGTCTATACCCACGGCGAAATGCTGCCCGCCCACGGCTACCCTGAACTGCGTAAGTTTAAGCACCTGGTCGGCAACTACGGCAGCGGCTGGCAAAACCAGCAGGTCGAGTTCGCCCGCTTCCCGGGGCCGGTTGTGATGACCTCAAACTGCATCATCGACCCCACCGTCGGTCAGTACGACAACCGTATCTGGACGCGCAGCATCGTCGGCTGGCCGGGCGTGAACCATCTGGAAGGCGACGATTTCACGCCGGTTATCCAACAGGCGCAGCAGATGGCGGGCTTCCCGTACAGCGAAATCGAGCACCTGATCACCGTCGGCTTTGGCCGTCAGACCCTGCTGGGCGCCGCTGACACCCTCATCGATCTGGTCAGCCGCGAAAAATTGCGCCACATCTTCCTCGTCGGCGGTTGCGACGGCGATCGCGGCGAGCGTTCCTACTTCACCGACTTTGCCACCAGCGTGCCGGATGACTGTCTGATCATGACGCTGGCCTGCGGCAAATATCGCTTCAACAAACTGGACTTCGGCAGCATCGAAGGTCTGCCGCGCCTGGTTGACGCCGGTCAGTGCAACGACGCCTACTCCGCGATTATCCTCGCCGTCACCCTGGCGGAAAAACTGGGCTGCGGCGTGAATGACCTGCCACTGTCGCTGGTGCTCTCATGGTTCGAGCAGAAGGCTATCGTTATTCTGCTGACGCTGCTGTCGCTGGGCGTGAAGAACATCGTCACCGGGCCGACGGCCCCAGGTTTCCTGACGCCGGACCTGCTGGCGGTGCTGAATGAGAAATTTGGTTTGCGCTCAATCACCAGCGTTGAGCAAGACATGCAGCAGTTGCTGAGCGCGTAAGGAGACCGTCATGACCATGCCCACTCCACAGTGTCCGTGGCGTATGCAGGTTCACCACATCCGGCAGGAAACGCCGGATGTCTGGACGCTGTCGCTGCTGTGTCACGATTACTACCCGTACCGTGCAGGGCAGTATGCGCTGGTGAGTATTCGTAATTCAGCCGACACGCTGCGGGCCTATACCCTCTCGTCCACGCCGGGGATCAGCGAGTACATTACGCTGACCATTCGTCGCCTGAACGACGGCGCTGGCTCCCGCTGGCTGACCCGCGACGTCAAACGCGGCGACTATCTGTGGCTGTCGGATGCGCAGGGGGAGTTCACCTGCGACGACAAGCCGGACGATAAGCTGCTGTTGCTGGCGGCGGGATGCGGCGTGACGCCGATTATGTCCATGCGCCGCTGGCTGGCGAAGTATCGCCCACAGGCCGACGTGCAGGTTATTTTCAGCGTCCGTTCGCCGCAGGATGTGATTTTTGCAGACGTTTGGCACGACTACCCGGTAACGCTGGTGGCGGAAAACAACGCCACTCACGGCTTTATCGCCGGTCGTCTGACCCGCGAACTGCTGCAACGCGTGCCGGATATCGCCTCACGCACAGTGATGACCTGCGGCCCGGCGCCGTATATGGATATCGTCGAACAGGACGTCAAGGCGCTGGGCGTGACCCGCTTCTTTAAAGAGCAGTTCTTTACCCCGGTTGCCGAAGCCGCCGCCAGCGGGCTGAAATTTACCAAGCTGCAGCCCGCCCGGGCGTTTTATGGTCGGGTCGGCGCCACGCTGCTGGAGGCGCTGGAAAGCAATAAGGTGCCAGTTAACGCCGCCTGCCGCGCGGGTGTCTGCGGCAGCTGTAAAACCCGCGTGGTCTCCGGCGAATACAGCGTCAGCAGCATGATGACGCTGAGCGAGGCGGAAATCGCCGACGGTTACGTTCTGGCCTGTTCATGCCATCCGCAGGGGGACCTGGTGCTGGCGTAGCAGGCAGCCCCATTACCACATTCAAGGCCAGCGTGACGCTGGCCTTTTTCATTTCCCCCACGCTGACATCCGCGTAAAGACCAGGCACAACGAATCGTTTCATCTAAGCTTGTAAGCGATATCACAAGAAGGTGATGGACAACCATGAAGCAAACCGTTGCTGCCTATATTGCCAAAACGCTGGAGCAGGCCAAAGGTTTCAGCCTGTATATGCTGCGCGCGATCATCAGCGGACGCGGCGATGACGTAATCCAACTGGCGAAAACCAACTGGCTCAGGTAAAAAGGAGGCATACCCCTGATGCGAAAAAGGAAATACTGTGATCGACTTACGTAGTGATACCGTAACCCGTCCGGGTCGTGCCATGCTGGAACAGATGATGGCCGCGCCGGTCGGAGACGATGTGTACGGGGATGACCCGACCGTGAATGAACTTCAGCGCTATGCCGCAGAACTCAGCGGTAAAGAAGCCGCCCTCTTCCTGCCTACCGGCACCCAGGCGAACCTGGTGGCATTGCTCAGCCACTGCGAACGCGGCGAAGAGTATATCGTTGGCCAGGGCGCGCATAACTACCTGTATGAGGCGGGCGGCGCTGCGGTGCTCGGTAGCATTCAGCCGCAGCCGATTGATGCCGCCGCTGACGGCTCCCTGCCGCTCGACAAAGTGGCCGCCAAAATCAAACCGGACGATGTCCACTTCGCGCGCACAAAATTGCTGAGCCTGGAAAACACCCATAATGGCAAAGTACTGCCGCGCGACTACCTGCAAGCGGCGTGGGAATTTACCCGCGAACACAATCTGGCGCTGCATGTTGACGGCGCGCGCATTTTTAACGCCGTCGTTGCCTGCGGCTGCGAGCTGAAAGACATCACCCGGTACTGCGACTCGTTCACCATCTGCTTGTCCAAAGGATTAGGTACGCCGGTAGGTTCACTGCTGGTCGGCTCTGCGGACTACATCAAACGCGCCACCCGCTGGCGTAAAATGACCGGCGGCGGTATGCGCCAGGCCGGTATTCTTGCGGCAGCGGGTCTGTATGCGCTCAAAAACAACGTACAGCGCCTGCAGGAAGACCACGATAACGCCGCATGGATGGCGGAACAGCTGACAGCCATCGGCGCTGACGTTATGCGCCATGACACCAATATGCTGTTCGTGCGCGTCGGCGATAGCCACGCGGCGGCGCTGGGTGACTACCTGCACGAGCGCGGCGTGCTGATCAACGCGTCGCCTGTCGTTCGTCTGGTCACGCATCTGGACGTTAACCGCGAACAGCTGGCTGACGTCGTCCGTTACTGGCAGGCTTTTTTGCAGCGCTAAGGAGTTCACGTGTCGCAACCCATTCTGGTGCTGGGCGCCAGCGGCTATATCGGCCAGCATCTGGTGACCGCGCTGAGCCAACAGGGCTACACCGTTCGGGCGGCGGCACGGCGCATTGACCGCCTGCAAAAGCTGGCGCTGCCGGGCGTCAGTTGCCATCACATCGATCTTAACTGGCCGCAGGGGTTGCCTGCGCTGCTCGACGGTATCGATACGCTGTACTATCTGGTGCACGGCATGGGTGAAGGCGGTAACTTTGTCGCCCATGAGCGCCAGGTGGCGCTTAACGTCCGCGACGCGCTACGTGAAGTCCCGGTTAAACAAATTATCTTCCTGAGCTCGCTACAGGCCCCTGAGCATGAACAGTCAGACCATCTGCGCGCCCGTCAGATAACCGGCGATATCCTGCGCGAAAGCGGGGTCCCGGTAACGGAACTGCGCGCCGGGATCATCGTCGGCGCCGGGTCCGCCGCCTTCGAGGTGATGCGCGATATGGTCTATAACCTGCCGGTGCTCACCCCGCCGCGTTGGGTACGATCGCGCACCACGCCCATCGCGTTGGAAAACCTGATGCACTACCTTCTGGCGTTACTCCATCATCCCGGCAACACCAATCGGGTGTTTGAAGCGGCAGGCCCGGACGTGCTGAGCTACCAGCAGCAGTTCGAACATTTTATGGCGATAAGCGGCCGCCATCGCCTGCTGGTGCCAGTCCCCTTTCCCACCCGCTGGATTTCGGTGTGGTTTTTGAACGTCATCACCTCGGTGCCGCCTACCACCGCAAAAGCGCTGATCCAGGGGCTGCGACACGATTTGCTGGCGGACGATCGCGCGCTGCGGGCGCTGATTCCCCAGCAGCTTATTCCGTTTGACGATGCGGTGCGCAGTACGCTGAAAGAAGAAGAGCACCTGGCCAACTCCAGCGACTGGGGTTATGACGCCCAGGCCTTCGCCCGCTGGCGTCCGGAATATGGCTACTACCCCAAACAGGCGGGGTGCTCGGTGAAAACCACCGCCAGCCTGAGCGCCTTGTGGAAAATCGTTAACCGCATCGGCGGTAAAGAACGCTATTTCTTCGGCAATATTCTCTGGCAGATCCGCGGCTGGCTCGACCTGCTGGTCGGGCATCGGCTGGAAAAGGGCCGTCCGTCCCACGAGTACCTGCAAACCGGCGATACGGTCGATAGCTGGAAAGTGATCATCGTCGAGCCGGAAAAGCAGCTGTCGCTGCTGTTCGGTATGAAGGCGCCAGGGCTAGGGCGGCTGACCTTTTCGTTTAGCGATAAAGGTACGCACCGCGAGCTCGACGTCCGCGCCTGGTGGCATCCGCACGGTATGCCGGGGCTGTTTTACTGGCTGTTCATGATCCCCGCGCACCTGTTTATTTTCCGCGGAATGGCAAAACGAATTGCGAAGCTTGCAGAGGAAATCACAGACAAAGTCTAAATCCAGGCGTTTTTCTTCGCAGTTTCCCATTGCAACTCAGCGGAATTCACGGAAAAATGCGCACGAAATTCTTTTCGGACACAGTGGATTGATATGAAGGTACTGGTCACCGGGGCCACCAGCGGTTTAGGCCGCAATGCGGTGGAATATCTGCGTCGCAAAGGCATCAGCGTCCGGGCGACCGGGCGAAATGAGGCGATGGGTCGGCTGCTGGAAAAAATGGGCGCCGAGTTCGTGCACGCGGATTTAACCGAGCTGGTCTCCTCGCAGGCCAAAGTGATGCTGGCCGGAATCGACACGCTGTGGCATTGCTCAAGCTTCACCTCGCCGTGGGGAACACAGGAAGCGTTTGACCTGGCGAACGTCCGCGCCACCCGCCGTCTGGGTGAGTGGTCGGTAGCCTGGGGCGTGCGAAACTTTATTCATATCTCGTCGCCGTCGCTCTATTTCGACTACCACCACCATCGCGGCATCACCGAAGATTTCCGTCCGCGCCGTTTCGCCAATGAATTCGCCCGCAGCAAAGCGGCCGGTGAAGAAGTCATCAACCTGCTGGCGCAGGCAAACCCCAACACCCGCTTTACCATTCTGCGTCCACAGAGCCTGTTCGGGCCGCACGATAAGGTGTTTATTCCGCGTCTGGCGCAGATGATGCATCACTACGGCAGCGTGCTGCTGCCGCACGGCGGCAGCGCGCAGGTGGATATGACCTACTACGAAAACGCCGTCCATGCCATGTGGCTGGCAAGCCAGCCTGCCTGCGATAAGCTCGCCTCGGCCAGAGCCTACAACATCACCAACGGTGAACCACGTAGCCTGAAAAGCATCGTGCAAAAGCTTATCGACGAGCTGGACATTACCTGCCGCATTCGCTCTGTGCCCTACCCGATGCTCGATATGGTGGCCCGCAGCATGGAACGTTTCGGCAATAAATCGGCGAAAGAGCCTTCGTTCACCCACTATGGCGTATCGAAGCTGAACTTCGATTTTACCCTCGACATCACCCGCGCCCGCGAAGAGCTGGGCTACCAGCCCGTCGTCACGCTGGATGAAGGCATTGTGCGCACCGCACACTGGCTGAAAGATCACGGTAAACTACACCGTTAAGCCTGCCTGGCGTCAGATACTGACCTGACGCCCAATCTCGATAACCTGGTTGTGCGGCAACGAGTAGTAATCCGTAACGTGCGAGCTGTTGCGCTTCATAAAGACAAACAGTTTACGCTGCCAGGCTGGCAAACCGTGATGCGGCGCCCCGACGATCGACTCATGCCCGATATAGTAGGTGGCATCCGCGAAATCGACCTGTTTAAACAGCTCAATGCCCTGTAGCAGCTGCGGAATGTTCGGTGTTTCCATAAAACCGTAGCGCGCCATCACCCGATACACGTTTTCATCGACTTTCCGTACCTGCACCCGCGCCGCGCTGGCGACGCGCGGTATCATGGCGATTTCTATCGTAGTCACAATGAGGTTTTGCTGTAGCGCATGGTTACGGGCTACGTGCCACGACATCACCGCAGGGGTAATATCCGGTTGCTTGGACAAGAAAATCCCGGTTCCGGGCACCCGGGCAACGGTGTTCTCACGGAGGGTCTGTAAAAAGGACGTCATGGTAACTGGGTCTTCCTTAATACTGCGGGCGATTTGCGTCGTTCCCCGACGCCAGATAATCATCAGTATGCAGAGCGCGGCAGCAAGCAGCAGCGGGATATAGCCACCGTTCATTAGCTTCGCCATATTCGCCGCCACAAAGCTGCTGTCAATCACCAGAAACGCCCCGGCCACCAGGGCGCAGGAGACGCGTCCCCAGTTCCAGATCTGCCGCATCGCAATAAACAGCAGGCATGTCGTCATCAGCATCGTCAGCGACACGGCGATACCATACGCCGATGCAAGCCCTGCCGACGAACGGAAAAAGAGCACCAACGCCAGCGTCGCCGCCATCAGCGCCCAGTTCACCGCGCCGATATAAATCTGCCCGTAATTATCCTCTGCCGTTTGGGTGATCCGCATCCGCGGCAGCCAGCCGAGTTGAATCGCCTGGCGAGTCATCGAAAACGCGCCAGTGATGATAGCCTGGCTGGCGATAATGGTCGCCAGCGTCGCAAGAACGATCAGCGGCCCGCGCAGTACCGACGGCGCCAGCCGATAGAAAATATTATCAGTCAGGTGCGGATTGGCCAGAATAAAGGCCGCCTGCCCCGCGTAGTTGAGCAGCAGGCAAGGGAAAACCAGACCAAACCAAGCGAACCACACCGGCCGTTTGCCAAAGTGCCCCATATCGGCATACAGCGCCTCCGCGCCGGTGACGCACAGAAACACGCCGCCCAGAATCACGAAGCTGGCATAGCCGTTGGAAAACAGAAAATGGATGCTGTACCAGGGGTTCAGCGCCTTCAGCACTTCAGGGTTCAGTATGATGCCGTGAACGCCGAGCATCGCCATGCTCATAAACCAAACCACCATCACTGGCGCAAACCATTTGCTGATACGGGCTGTACCGAAATGCTGAACGGAAAAGATGGCGACCAGAATAGCGATGGTGATCGGCAGAATATAGGGCGTCACGCCCGGAATGATAAGCTCCATCCCCTCCAGCGCGGAGAGCACGGAAATAGCAGGGGTCACCGCGCCATCGCCATACACCAGCGCCGCGCCAAACAGCCCGGCAAAGATGATGGCCCGATGCTGCTGCCCCTTGCCGGTCAGCAACGACATCAGCGCCAGGATACCGCCTTCCCCGTTGTTGTCGATGCGCATGGCAAGCATGACATACTTCACCGAGGTGATGAGGATGAGCGTCCAGAACAGCAGCGATAGCGCGCCGAGGACGGTTTCCGGTTGGGTATTATCACCCGCGAGCTGAAGCACTGCATTGAAGGTATACAACGGGCTGGTGCCGATATCGCCAAACACAATACCCAGCGCCCCAATCGCCAGTAAAAACAGCGGCGAGCGGGTTGACGAATCGGAGACATTTGCGTGCGACATATGTTATCCCTTTATTGACGCGAAAACAGATTCCCGGACCGCAAAAAGCGTACCGCTTTCATCAGTATAGTGTGTATAAAGGGTAAACGGCGCACAAGGGCACAAAAAATGGCAACTCACCGGCGTGACATTTTAATACTTAACAGGTAATGAATTGATTTTTATTAAATGGCCTTTATCAACCTCAATATACTCCCCTCTCTTCAGCTCGGAGAGTATTTTAACAATAGTGCTACGCGCCAGATTGGTGTACTCCTGAATGTAGTCATAAATATTTATTTTATGCTGACCGAGGATAATTAAGTCATTAATTTCCAGCAAAAACTCGCGGATTACGTCATAGGCGCTACGCGCCACCAGAATATCATCACGCTTGTTAGCAACCAGTAAATACCAGGTCAGGATTTTAGTCATTTGCGACCACGCATTGGCCTGAGTCAGTAAGGCAATAAATTCTGATTTTTTGATCATTCTGACGATGAGTTCGCTTCGGGCCAGGCCATAAACATGACCAACATCGTTAAATATGCTGGTAATCCCAAACATGAACGGGTTCCTGGCGGTAAAGAGACAAAGATCGTCGTAAATACGTCGGTATTCAAACTCACCATTTAAAACAACATAAACATACTCTGAATTAACATAATTTAAACGCTGCCATTTTTTGATGTGCTTTTCAGGAAAACCATCTGTTAATGAGATCAAGTAATTAACCTCATCGACAGGTTTTATTTTATCCCGGTAAATACTTAACATGACATCACCTATAACCCCATAAAAATCAGTTGCGTGGCATGCAGAAAAAGCAACACAAGAAAGACCTCAACAACATCACTTCCACAGCGAGCATTATGATTTTCAGTAACGAGAATAACGAGAGTGCGTGTATTTGAGAATTATCTCACAAGCGTAAGCTATGTTAATTAAGAAAAAACCAGAGTCAATTAAGAAAAAATTAATTCATTATATACTTTCATTAAAATCAATAAATGTCGTGAATATTTCCCCCTCATCGAGAGACACGGGGGGAGGACTTACCCCTGCCCGTATTTCTCCAGCAACGCTTCGGCGATAGCCTGGGTTTGCGCATCGGCTACCCCATCCCAGCGCTCAGGCCGGAAGTGCATCTGAAAAGCCATGATGACCCGTTGCTGCTGTGCGGGTGTCATGCCTGGCTGCACCTCATAACCGTAACGGGCGAGCAGATCGAGCAGCGATGCCGTATCGACCGGCGCTGAGGGTACGCGACCGCCCAGATAAAACGCGACGCGAGCGGGGTCCGGCCACGCGCCGATGCCCTGGCTTGCCAGCGCCTGCCAGGGGAACAGCGGGCCGGGGTCATCCTTGCGCTGCGGCGCAATATCGGCATGGGCGACGACGTTTTGCGGCGCAATGTGATAATGAGCGATGATATCTTTCGCCAACGGGATCAACGCGGCAATCTGCGACGGCGCAAACGGCGCGAAGCTTTTTACGCCAGCAGTCTTCCGCCAGCCGCGATTTTCCAGCTCAATACCGATAGACGTGTCATTAATGCGGGTCGCGCCGCGCCAGAAGCTGACGCCCGCATGCCAGGCAAGTTCGTCCTCCGGCACCAGTTGCCAGATACGGGGTTTGCCGTGATGCAAAGGGGGATTTTCGGGGATCAGATAGTGGGCGCTGACCTGCCGGTCGGTGAGGGTCGCCAGTGACACGTCAAAATCCCCCGCCGTATAGTGAATGACGAGGATTTTAATACGCGGATACGCTGCCTGCGCAGGATGGCGGGTGTCCAGCTGATAACCGTCTTTATCGACGATCCCTTTCTCGCTGGCGCACCCGGCAAGCAGTAGCGCAAGCAGCAGTAGCGCCTTTTTCATCGGCGGACTTTCACCGCCGTCCCGCTGACGCTCACCATCAGCATGCTGCTGTCTTTGCCAACCGTTTCGTAATCGATATCGATCCCGACGACCGCATCGGCGCCCAGCGCTTTCGCCTGTTCGCTCAGTTCCTGAAAAGCTATCTCCCGTGCTTTACGCAGCTCTTTTTCATACGCGCCAGAACGGCCGCCGACGATATCGCGGATTCCGGCAAAAAAATCACGGAAAATATTGGCGCCAAGGATAGCTTCCCCGGTCACGACACCGCAGTATTCCACAATGGTCTGCCCTTCCAGGGTTGGGGTGGTAGAGAATTGCATACTATTTCTCCTTCAATGCCTTAGCTCTGTTAATCAAACACACAATTGTACCAATACGCTATGCTTGAAAACACTAAATACCGTAGTCCGTTTATAAGGAAATCACCATGCGCTACTCCGTTGCTGCCCTTCTTGTTCCTTGCGCGCTGCTCCTCAGCGCCTGCACCACCGTCACACCCGCGTTTAAAGATATCGGCACCCGCAGCGGTCCTTGCATTGAGGGCGGCCCGGATACGGTGGCACAGAAATTTTACGATTACCGCATTCAACAGCGTAACAACGATCTCACCGCGCTGCGCCCATATCTGAGCGACTCGCTGGCAAAACTGCTTAACGACACCAACAACGATCCAAACAAGCGCGCCCTGCTGCAAACCGACCCTTTCTCCAGCCGCACGACGTTGCCGGACAGCGCGGACGTTGCCAGCGCCTCAACCATCCCGAATACCGATGCCCGCAACATTCCGTTGCGCGTCTCCCTGAAGCAGGGTACGCAAAGCTGGCAGGATGAAGTGTTGATGATCCGCGAGGGTCAGTGCTGGGCTGTTGATGACGTACGCTACCTCGGCGGTACCGCCCATGCGCCAGCCGGTACACTGCGTCAGTCGCTGGAACAGCGCTAAAGTAGTAACCCCGCTATACCCTAAATAATTCGAGTTGCAGGAAGGCGGCGACGCAGCGAATCCCCAGGAGCTTACTCAAGTAAGTGACTGGGGTGAGCGAGGAAAGCCAACGCACATGCAACTTGAAGTATGACGGGTATAAAATGTCTGACATTCCGCTGTGGATGCCAACATTTGTCTTGCCCGCCATCAACCACCGCTATTTTGTGCTAACTTTAAGAGTAAACATGGTTTACATTTAAGTTTTAACGCATAAATATTGCATAACTATTCTGTCAACGTTACTATTTGCGGCCTCAATAGCTATCAGTATCAGATTATCCGGATGAGTATCAGACTAAACGGCATTAACTGCTTCTATGGCGCACACCAGGCGCTGTTCGACATCACGCTTGACTGCCCGGAGGGCGAAACGCTGGTGCTTCTTGGCCCAAGCGGCGCGGGGAAAAGCTCCTTACTGCGCGTGCTTAACCTGCTGGAGATGCCGCGCTCAGGTACGCTCTCAATCGCCGGGAATCAATTCGATTTTGCAAAGACGCCGTCTGATAAGGCCATTCGTGACCTGCGCCAGAACGTCGGTATGGTGTTCCAGCAGTACAATCTGTGGCCGCACCTGACCGTACAGCAAAACCTGATTGAGGCGCCCTGCCGTGTGCTGGGGCTGTCCAAAGACCAGGCGCTGGCCCGCGCGGAAAAGCTGCTCGAACGTCTGCGCCTCAAGCCTTATAGCGACCGCTATCCGCTGCATCTCTCCGGCGGTCAGCAGCAGCGCGTGGCCATTGCCCGCGCGCTGATGATGGAGCCGCAGGTGCTGCTGTTTGACGAACCGACCGCCGCGCTGGACCCAGAAATTACCGCGCAAATCGTCAGCATCATCCGCGAACTGGCGGAAACCAACATTACTCAGGTGATCGTCACCCATGAAGTGGAAGTGGCGCGTAAAACCGCCAGCCGTGTGGTGTATATGGAAAACGGTCACATTATTGAGCAAGGGGATGCGAGCTGCTTTACCGTGCCGCAAACCGAAGCGTTTAAACACTATCTTTCACACTGACACCCGGGACAATGACAATGAAAAAAGTTCTGATTGCCGCGCTGCTTGCAAGCGTCAGCCTTTCTGCTACAGCCGCAGAAACCATTCGTTTCGCGACCGAAGCGTCTTACCCTCCGTTTGAGTCCATGGACGCGAACAACAAGATTGTCGGCTTCGATGTCGACCTGGCGAACGCGCTGTGTAAAGAAATCGACGCAACCTGCACCTTTACCAACCAGGCGTTCGACAGCCTGATCCCGAGCCTGAAATTCCGCCGTATCGATGCGGTGATGGCCGGTATGGACATCACGCCGGAGCGTGAAAAGCAGGTGCTGTTTTCTAAGCCGTACTACGATAACTCGGCGCTGTTTATCGGCCAGAAAGGCAAATACGTCACTATCGATCAGTTGAAAGGCAAAAAAGTCGGCGTGCAAAACGGCACCACCCACCAGAAATTCATTACCGATAAGCACCCGGAAATCACCACTGTCCCTTACGACAGCTACCAGAATGCCAAACTTGACCTGCAAAACGGCCGTATCGACGCCGTATTCGGCGATACCGCCGTGGTCACCGAATGGCTGAACGCTAACGACAAGCTGGCGGCGGTTGGCGATAAGGTGACGGATAAAGATTACTTCGGCACCGGCCTCGGCATCGCCGTACGTCAGGGCAACACCGAGCTGCAGCAGAAATTCAACGCCGCGCTGGATAAAGTTAAACAGGATGGGACGTATCAGACCATCTATAACAAATGGTTCCAGAAGTAATTCTTGATGAACGAAATGTTTCCATTAGCAAGCGCCGCCGGGATGACCGTCGGCCTTGCCGTTTGTGCGCTGGTCATCGGGCTGGTATTGGCGATGATCTTTGCGGTCTGGGAGTCAGCGAAATGGCGCCCCGTCGCATGGATTGGCTCGGCCTGGGTGACCATTCTGCGCGGATTACCAGAAATTCTGGTGGTCCTGTTTATCTATTTCGGCTCGTCGCAGCTGCTTTTACTGCTGTCCGACGGCTTTACCCTTAACCTGGGCATCGTCAAGATCCCGGTTCAGATGCACATTGAGAACTTTGACGTCAGCCCCTTCCTGTGCGGCGTGATAGCCCTCTCCCTGCTCTACTCCGCCTACGCCTCGCAGACCCTGCGCGGCGCGCTGAAAGCGGTGCCGATCGGGCAGTGGGAATCCGGCCAGGCGCTGGGTCTGTCGAAAAGCGCGATTTTCTTCCGTCTGGTGATGCCGCAAATGTGGCGTCATGCGCTGCCGGGGCTGGGTAACCAGTGGCTGGTGCTGCTGAAGGATACCGCGCTGGTGTCGCTCATTAGCGTCAACGACCTGATGCTGCAAACCAAAAGCATCGCGACCCGTACCCAGGAGCCGTTTACCTGGTACATCGTGGCGGCGGCTATCTACCTGGTGATTACGTTGCTCAGCCAGTACATCCTCAAACGCATTGACCTGCGCGCGACTCGCTTTGAACGGAGACCAGGCTGATGCTTGAGTATTTACCCGAACTGATGAAAGGGCTCAACACCAGCCTGACGCTGACCGTGGCGTCTATTGTGGTGGCGCTGATCCTGGCGCTGATTTTCACCATCATCCTGACGTTAAAAACGCCGGTGCTGGTGTGGATCGTTCGCGGCTACATTACGCTGTTCACCGGTACGCCGCTGCTGGTGCAGATTTTCCTTATCTACTACGGCCCGGGGCAGTTTCCGTCGCTGCAGGAGTACCCGGTTCTGTGGCATCTGCTGTCCGAGCCGTGGCTGTGCGCGATGATTGCGTTGTCGCTGAACAGCGCGGCCTATACCACACAGCTGTTCTACGGGGCTATCCGCGCGATCCCCGACGGGCAGTGGCAGTCCTGCGGCGCGCTGGGGATGAACAAAAAGGATACGCTCGCTATCCTGCTGCCCTATGCGTTCAAGCGCGCGCTGTCGTCGTACTCTAACGAGGTGGTGTTGGTATTTAAGAGCACCTCTCTGGCCTACACCATTACCCTGATGGAAGTGATGGGCCACGGTCAACTACTGTACGGCCGTAACTACGATGTGATGGTGTTTGGTGCCGCCGGGGTGATTTACCTCATCGTCAATGGTCTGCTGACGCTGCTGATGCGCCTGATTGAGCGCAAAGCGCTGGCCTTCGAACGCCGCAACTGATTCTGCATAAAATATCACCACAAGGCGGGTAACTATTTAGTTATCCGCCTTTTTTATTATCAATAAAAAATAATTATACACAAATATTGCATACAAATTCATTTGATGGCATTGTACGTTTCATGCCTCAGACACGGCACAACATCATAAGAATGAACACAGGAGTTCAACGATGAAAAAAGTCATTCTGGCCGCACTGCTTGCTTCCTTTGCCGTCGGCGCCAGCGCAGCGGAGAAAATTAACTTCGGCGTTTCCGCGACCTACCCGCCGTTTGAATCCATGGATGCCAACAACCAAATCGTCGGTTTCGATATCGATCTGGCAAAAGCGCTGTGCAAACAGATGCAGGCTGACTGCACCTTTACTAACCACGCCTTTGACAGCCTGATCCCGTCGCTGAAGTTTAAAAAGTATGACGCGGTCATCTCCGGTATGGATATCACCCCGGAACGCAGCAAGCAGGTATCGTTTACCGACCCGTACTATGCCAACTCCGCGCTGGTGATTGCCAAAAAAGGGGAATTCAAATCCTTTGATGACCTGAAGGGCAAACGCATTGGGATGGAAAACGGCACCACGCACCAGAAATACCTGCAGGACAAACACCCTGAGGTAAAAACCGTGGCCTATGACAGCTACCAGAATGCAATTATCGACCTGAAAAACGGCCGTATTGACGGCGTATTCGGCGATACCGCCGTGGTCAACGAATGGCTGAAAACCAACCCGCAGCTCGGCGCCGCTACGCCAAAAGTGACCGACCCGCAGTATTTCGGCACTGGCCTTGGCATCGCAGTTCGTCCGGATAACAAAGCGCTGCTGGCACAGCTTAACGATGCGCTGAAGGCCATTAAAGCTGACGGCACCTATAAGAAAATCAGCGATCAGTGGTTCCCTGAGTGATCGCATTTCCCGGTGGCGCTACGCTTACCGGGGCTACCCAATAAAGCCGGAAAGGTGCATACCTCCCGGCTTTTGTCATAACGGCACAAAAAAGCGGAAACAGGCGCCGGACGTGGCGTCCATCAGGCGAATACCGCCGCCGTGCAGCTCCAGCATACGCCGTACGATAAGCAACCCAAGGCCGCCCCGCGCCTCGCGTGACGCCTTCTGACTGAGCGCGGACGGTCGCTGGAACAGCTGCTCGCGCATCGCCGCCTCGACCCCCGGCCCACTGTCGGCGACCTCCACCTGTAGCTGCGTATTTTCCTGCCACACCTTCAACCTGATGGTGCCGCCCTGCGGCGTATGACGCACGGCGTTATCCAGCAGATTCGTCACCACCCGCTCGATCATCGAGACGTCGGCGTTAATAAGCGGCAGGGAATGCGGCATATCGACCTGCAGATGCAGCTGTCGGGTTTCTATCGTCAGGTCGAATTTCTGCGCCACGTCCTGAATCAGCTCGCCGATGGCAAAACGCTCCAGTTGCGGCTTGATACCGCCATGCTCAAGCCTTGCCAGCTCAAAGAGCTGCTGGGACAAGTGCCGCACCTTATGCCCCTGGCGCAGGGCAATCGCCAGATACTGTCGGTTATCCTCCGGCGACAGCGTGTCCGCCTTCATCGACAGCGTTTCCAGATACCCGAGCAGCGAGGTCAGCGGCGTGCGCAGATCGTGCGAGATGTTGGCGATAAACTCGCGGCGCTGGCGGTCGCTGTCGGCCAGTTGATCCCACTGACCGGCGATTTTGCGCGCCAGCTCGATAAAGGTATTGCGCAGCACCGCCACCTCATTGCCGGGCTGCGGATCCGGCGTTTGCAACGCCAGCTGTTTAATCGCGCTGATGCTGTCCTGCCCAAGCCCGCTGACGTCGGCCGTCAGCTGTTTTACCGGACGCGTCACCCAGTACCAGACCAGCATGCCCGCCAGCAGGCCAAACAGCGCCACCAGCAAGAGCGACCAGAGCAACGCGTTCCACAGCGCCTTTTGCCAGGCCGCATCGGCCAGCGCGTTGAACTCCTCGCCCTGCAAAATAATATACAGATACCCGCGCAGCTCGCCGTCCAGGCGAATGGGCGCCACGCTGAATACTTTTTGCTTATCCAGACTGCGCGGGTCGTCGCCGTACACCGGCCAGACGTTACCGGCAAGAAACGTTTGCAGCGGCGCAATATCCACGCGCTGGCGCTTCAGGTGCCCCGACGGCGCGGCATCGGCCAGCAGTTGCCCCTCAGGCGACACCAGGTACAGCTCCACGCTGGGATTCAGGGTCATCAGGCGGTCGAACAGCGTTTTTAGCGTCTGGCGATTCACCTGCCCGGCGCCGTCCAGCAGCGGCTCGCTACTGACGATTTGCTGCGCCAGCCCGGCTGACAAACGCTGCACCATCGCGTTACCGTACTGGTTGCTGCTGTGGAGCTGCACGCCGCAAGCCGCCGCCGCGCAGAGCAGCAGAATCGCGGTAAACACCAGCGTCAGCCGCTGGCTCAGGGTCAGGCGGCGGATCATGGCTGCGCCTCCGTTTTCTCGACGGCAAACTTATAGCCTTTGCCCCAGACGGTGAGGATCACCTCCGGCTCGGCGGCATCGCGCTCGATTTTGGTCCGCAGACGGTTGATATGCGTATTCACCGTATGCTCATACCCTTCATGCTGATAGCCCCAGACATTGTCCAGCAGCGACAGGCGGGAAAACACCTCGCCGGGATGGCGGGCGAACCAGTACAGCAGGTCAAACTCGCGCGGCGTGAGCTCGACCTGCTCACCGCGCAGACGCACTTCGCGCGCCAGCGGGTCGATGGTCAGACCGTGACAGCTGATCATGCCGCCTTCCAGACGGATGTTCTGCCCCATCGCCTCCTGACGGCGAAACAGCGCTTTGACGCGGGCGATGAGCTCCAGCACGGAAAACGGTTTCGGCAGGTAATCGTCAGCCCCCATCTCCAGACCCAGCACCCGGTGAGTTTCACTGGTGCGGGCGCTAATGATGATGACCGGCAGATAGCGGGCCATCTGGCGAATTCGGCGGCAAATCTCCAGGCCATCGACGTTGGGCAGCATCAGGTCGAGGATAACCGCATCCCAGACCTGTTTATCGAGTAACGCCAGGGCCTGGGCGCCGTCCGCCTCATGGACAATCTGATACCCCTCATCCTGCAGGTTCAGCCGCAGCAGAGTCGCGATATCGCGATCGTCTTCCACCAGCAGTATTTTCTTTGCGTTATTCATAGCGAGTTACCCACGAAGTCTTTACCAAAAGCTTACCGCAGGCGGGCGCAGCAAGTTATCACATTTTATTTAAACTTCCGTGAGGATGTGGTGACCATAAAACCGCCATGATGTGCTCATGTCATTCACGGAGAGCGCAACCATGCAATCATCACCTTCAGAACCGGTACACCCGTTGTGGCTACGCTGCTGCCACTGGGTCAATGCCGTTGCCATCGCGGGCATGCTGTTCAGCGGCTGGCGCATTTATAACGCCTCTCCCCTGTTTCCGTTTTCTTTTCCGGCGCAGCTTACCCTCGGCGGCTGGCTCGGCGGCGCGCTACAGTGGCACTTCGCCATGATGTGGGTGCTGGTTATCAACGGCGCAGTCTATTTCTCACTGGGCGTGGCAAGCGGACGCTTTCGGCATAAATTTTTCCCGCTGTCGCTGCGTCAGCTGAAAGAAGACCTCTCTCAGGCGCTGCACGGTAAGCTTCAGCACGCCGACCTGCGCCACTACAACATGGTGCAAAAAATCGCCTATCTGCTGATTCTCCTCGACGGCATAGGCCTGGTGCTGTCAGGCCTGGTGCTGTGGAAATCGGTCCAGTTTCCGCTATTGCGCACGCTGCTCGGCGGCTATGAGACAGCACGTTATATCCATTTTTTCTGCATGAGCGCGATGGCGCTGTTTATCGTCATTCACCTGCTGATGGTGCTGCTGGTGCCGCGCACGCTGCTGGCCATGCTGCGCGGTCGCTAAGGAACTGATAATGAAAAAAAACCGCTCTCTCTCCGACAGCGATGCGCATTACCTGGTGAAGGACGCCGAAAAATTATTAAGCCCGGATCGCCGTCGCCTGCTGCGCCAGGGGCTGACCCTCGGCGGCATTATGATGCTGACCGGCTGTGACATCAGCGATAACGCCGATGTGGAAAACGTTCTGTTGCGAATGTCGCGCTTTAACGATCGGGTCCAGGGCTTCCTGTTTAGCGACCGCCACCTGGCGCCGGAGTACACGCCTGCTGAAATTACCCGTCCTTTCCCGTTTAACGCCTTTTACGGTCCTGCGGATATTCCACAGGTCGACGGGCGCGACTACCGGCTGGAGATCCGCGGGCTGGTACGCGACACCCGCCGCTGGAGCCTGCCTGAACTGTACCGCATGCAGCAGGTGAGCCAGATAACCCGTCATATCTGCGTCGAAGGATGGAGCGCTATCGGCAAATGGGGCGGCGTCCCGTTTCGCCACTTTTTGACGCTCATCGGCGCCGACATGCGCGCGAAGTACGTCAGCTTCCGCTGCGCAGACGAGTACTACACCAGCATCGATATGGCCACCGCGCTGCATCCGCAGACGCTGCTGGCGCTGACGTGGGATAACCAGACTCTCCCTCCGGAATATGGCTATCCCATGAAATTACGCATCCCGACCAAGCTGGGATACAAAAATCCCAAGCATATTCAGGTCATTGAAATCACCAATCGTTTCCCGGGCGGTTACTGGGAAGATCAGGGTTACAACTGGTTTGGTGGCAGTTAACACAACAATGTAAACAACGAGGCAATACCATGAAAAAGATGACCATCGCGGCCGCTGTGCTTTCAGTTCTGTTTATGGCCAACGTTCAGGCAGCAGACTCCATGAGCAACGACAGTATGGCGAAAGACACCATGTCGAAACCGCACGACAAAATGTGCAAAGACAACATCTGCAAGGACTCAATGAGTAAGGATCACATGGGGAAAGACAAAATGGGCAAAATGGACAATATGAAAAAGGATGAGATGGGCAAAAAAGACGCTATGAGCCAGTAATACCGCACGGCTGCCGGGGCGCGACAAGCTGCCCCGGTACGCCGAATAATCAGGTGCGGACCAATAGCGTTAACACTTCATAATGGGCGGTATGCGGGAACATGTCGAACAGCTGCACACGCTCAATACGGTAATGCGTCAGGCGGGCGATATCTTTTGCCATCGACTGCGCGTTGCAGCTCGAATAGACGATATAGTCCGGCGCCATCCGATCCAGATACGCGCAAAGCGCTTCACCAATCCCGCGACGCGGCGGATTCACCAGCACCAGCTCAGGGACTTCGCCCTGTCCGGTGGCAAACTGTGTAGAATCGAGCGCCTGAAAATGCAGGTGAGTTAACCCCAGCTCGGCCGCCGACTGCTTCGCACAGGCGATGGCCTCCGGCGCGATTTCAATGCCGGTCAACGACATCTGCGGCGTAGCGCAGTGCAGGCCAAATCCCCCGACGCCGCAGAACAGATCCCACATATGCGTCACCGGCAGCTGACGCACCCAGTCGCGGGCCGTGGCATACAGGCTGGCGGCGACGGCCGGGTTAGTCTGAAAAAAGCTTTGCGGGCGGATCCACAGCGGTACGCCGTTAACGTTTTCGGCAAGCGCCTGCGCCCCGGTCAGAAAAATCTCTTCGTCACCTTCCATGATGGCCATATGCACCGGCTGGAGATTCACGGAAATGACCTTCAACTGCGGCAACTGTTGTTGCAACCACGGCAGCGCGGCGCGAAGCTGCTCAAGCTTACTGGTCGAACGCAGCACAAAGCGCAGCATCATGCCGCCGTCGAGCTGACTTTCGGTCAACAGCAGGTACTTGAGCTCGCCGCGCTGGCGAGCGACGTTGTACGGCGTCAGCCCGGCGCGTGCGATGAACGGTTTCAGAACGGCGAAGACCGGTGCAAACGTGGCGGGGTACAGCGGGCAGCCGGTCAAATCCTCCGGGGTGCCGTCACGGTGCAGCATCCCAAGCAGCGGTTTTTCCACGCTGCCGCTGACCACCATTTTGGCCTTATTGCGAAAGCCCTGCTCCGGGCCGCTCACCGGCGCGCACCACTCCTGAACCGGCAGGTCAGACAACCGCGTCTGCAGATCGGACATTTTGGCGACGAGCTGTTGTGAAACCGGTTGTTCAATCCACTGACAGGAACGACAACGCCCGGCGTCATAGAGTGCGCACTGCATACAAAAAACCTTCAGAATTCCAGGGGCGGGGATTGTACCACCGTTATTGTAAGCGGAAAAACCGGCGACTGCTGGCAGGCACAAAAAGCAGGAACAGCACCAGCAGATCCGGCAGTTTTAGCATCATCAGCGAGCGGAAAATTTCCCGCTTCGACTCACCGGCAATGCTGAACAGTTCCGGATAGCCGTACCCCAGCGACGCCGCCCACAGGTAGCCTGCGGTAATCACCTGCGTGAGCAGGTAGAGCCAGCGCGCCCAGTTGCGGCCTTTGACCACTGAAAACGCGCACCAGATCTCCACAAACACCAGCACCAGGCTTGCAAGAAACACCAGCGTCAGCGTCCAGGTCTGCACGCTGCGATGGACAAACTCTTCCATACCCCCAACCCCCAGCAGGTTGACTATCATCAGCAAATCGAGGGCGCGGATTAAAATAATGGCGAGCGCCGCCACCTGCACCAGCGCAGGAACGTTGAGACTGGCATGCGAGCGACCCGTTTTCGAAAAAAATCCCACTGTTTCACTTCCCTGAAAAACAGTGCCGCGACACGCGCGGCACTTCACTGGAAATTTTAAATCCTTCAGCCTCGTCTTGCACGCTGGATATCGCGCAGCCGCTGCTTTTCTGTACGCGCCATCAGATACCAGGCGATAAAACCGACAATCCCGACCACGCCGAGGATCAGCGTCGCCAGGGCGTTGATCTCCGGGTTCACCCCCATACGCACACTGGAGAAGACCAGCATCGGCAGCGTCGTCGCGCCGGGGCCGGAAACAAAGCTCGCGATAACCAGGTCATCCAGCGACAGCGTGAACGCCAGCAGCCAGCCCGAAATCACCGCAGGCATGATCATCGGCAGCGTGATGATGAAAAAGACCTTGAGCGGCGTGGCGCCAAGATCCATCGCCGCCTCCTCAATAGAGCGATCAATCTCGCGCAGACGCGAGGAGATAACCACCGCCACGTACGCCGTACAGAAGGTGACGTGAGCAAGCCAGATGGTCAACATTCCCCTGTCCGACGGCCAGCCGATAGCGTGACCGAGAGCGACAAACAGCAGCAGCAGCGACAGGCCGGTTATCACATCCGGCATAACCAGCGGCGCGGTTATCATAAAGGCAAAACCGTTAGAACCGCTAAAGCGCCCGAAACGCACCATCACCATGGCCGCGATGGTACCCAGAATCGACGCCATCGTCGCCGCGCAGGCGGCGATGGTTAGACTCAGCCCCACCGCGTTCATCATCGCATCATCGTGGAACAACTCGCTATACCAGCGCGTGGACCACCCCGCCCATACCGTCACCAGCTTAGAACTGTTGAACGAGTAGATGACCAGCATCAGCATGGGCGCATAGAGGAAGAAAAACCCGACCGCCAGAATCACCAGACGCCAGGGAGAGCGAACGACCGGTAAGTTGTTCATCCGTGTTCTCCCATCTGTTTTTGCTGATGCTTGTGGAACCACATGATGGGCACGATAAGCAACAGCAGCATGATGATGGCGACGGCGGAGGCCACCGGCCAGTCGCGGTTGTTAAAGAACTCCTGCCACAGCACGCGGCCTATCATGATGCTGTCCGGGCCGCCCAACAATTCCGGGATAACAAACTCGCCCACCGCAGGAATAAACACCAGCATGGAACCCGCGATAATTCCGCCTTTAGTTAACGGCACAATGACGCTGAAGAAGGTCTTCAGCGGCTTCGCGCCAAGATCGAGCGAAGCTTCCACCAGCGAATAATCAATACGCGTCAGGGCGGTATAAATCGGCAGCACCATAAACGGCAGATAGGCGTACACAATGCCGATATAGACCGCAAGGTTGGTATGCAGAATGGTCAACGGCTGATCGATAACCCCAAGCCACATCAGGAAGTTATTCAGTACGCCGTTGTTTTTCAGGATCCCCATCCACGCGTAGACGCGAATTAAAAACGATGTCCACGACGGCAGAATCACCAGCAGCAACAGGATATTGCGCGTCGACGGTTTGCTGTGCGCCACCGCCCACGCCAGCGGATACCCGAGCAGCAGACAGCAGGCCGTCGAAATCGCCGCCACCTGCAATGACTGCAGATAGGCTTCGAAATAGAGCGGATCGTCCGTTAGCTGCAGGAAGTTGCCGATGTTAAGCGTCAGGGTTATCTGGTCGTCCACCCACTCCAGCAGATTGGTGTAGGGCGGGATCGTGCGCGCCATGTCCGCAAGGCTGATTTTAAACACGATAAGGAACGGCAGCATAAATAACAAAATAAGCCAGATGTACGGCAGCGCAATCACCAGCTTACGGCCGTGTTTCATTTGCAGTTGCGCCAGGCTCAGCGCAAATCCGCCCGGCTGCTTAGCGCGAGCCGGTGGTTCTAAGACACTCATCTACCCTCTCCTTACACCGTCAGGACCACACAGCTGTCGGCATCCCAGCACAGACGCACCTCATCGCCCCAGGTCGGCAGACCCCGGCGATAACGATGCTCATTCTGCAACTGGGCGCTGATCATCTGACCGCTTTTCAGACGCACATGATAAACAGAGAGATCGCCTAAATAGGCGATATGGGTAACCTCCCCGACAACAAAGTTATAGCCATCGGCGGGCGGCTCCTCACAGAGCGAAATTTTTTCCGGACGCAGCGCCACGTACACCGGCACGTTATCCACAATTGAGGCGTCGGCATCCACCTTCAACGGATGGCTCAGCCCCGGCGAATCAATGACCAGACCATCTTCCTGACGGTCTTTCAGCAGGCCTTCGAAGACGTTGACGGAGCCGATAAACTCGGCGCTGTAACGGGTGGTCGGGTGCTCGTAAATCTCTTCCGGCTCGCCAATCTGCACGAACTTACCGCGGTTCATGATGGCGATACGCCCGGCCATGGTCATGGCTTCTTCCTGATCGTGGGTCACCATCACGCAGGTCACGCCGACGCGCTCAAGAATATCCACCACCTCCAGTTGCATACGGTCACGCAGCTTTTTATCCAGCGCCCCCATCGGTTCGTCAAGCAGCAGCAGCTTCGGCCGCTTGGCGAGGCTGCGCGCCAGCGCCACGCGCTGACGCTGACCGCCGGAAAGCTGGTGCGGCTTGCGTTTGGCGAACTCCTGCATATGGACAATGCCCAGCATCTCCTGCACCCGGGCAGTGATTTCGGCTTTCGGTAGTTTGTCCTGCTTCAGGCCAAAGGCGATGTTCTGCTCCACGGACATATGGGGGAACAGCGCGTAGGACTGGAACATCATGTTAATCGGACGCTGATACGGCGGGACCTGCGAGAGGTCGACGCCGTCCAGCACAATTTGCCCGGCGGTGGGCTGTTCAAAACCGGCCAGCATACGCAGCAGCGTCGATTTCCCGCAGCCCGATGCGCCAAGTAGTGCAAAAATTTCGCCTTTATAGATGGTGAGGTTGACGTCATCGACGGCGTGTTGGCCCTCGAACGATTTGGTCAGGTTGCGGATTTCCAGCAGCGGCGTTAGCGCCTTGCGGGTTTTCGCCTGCGGGCGTGGGATAGCGTCATTCACAGCAGTGCTCTCCGGCAGAAAACAAACACGTCGTATGGTCTGAACGCCATACTCATCACTGACTTTATGCACCAGAGTCGGGCGCACTGCCCCACCCTGGCGCCTTTAGTCGTTACTTACCGCTTTTCACTTTAGTCCACGCACGGGTACGCACGCGGTCAATCTTCGGATCCTGAACTTTCAGGGTGAAGAGCTTGACACGTACATCCGCTGGCGGGTAGATACCCGGGTTATCACGCACTTCCGGGCTGACCAACGGCGTCGCCGCTTTGTTGGCGTTCGCATAGAAAACGTGGTCGGAGATATGGGCAATCACGTCCGGACGCAGCAGGTAGTTGAGGAACTGATAGGCCTCGTCTTTGTTTTTCGCATCGGCAGGCATCGCGAAAACGTCAAAGAAGGCCAGCGCCCCCTCCTTCGGAATGGAGTAAGAAATATTCACGCCATTCTTCGCCTCTTTTGCACGGTTTGCCGCCTGCCAGACATCGCCTGCCCAACCAATCGCCACGCAGATATCGCCGTTCGCCAGGTCGTTGATGTACTGTGAGGAGTGGAAGTAGCGAATGTTTGGACGCAGCTTCAGCAGCAGGTCGGTCGCCGGGCCGGTGTAATCATCCGCTTTGGTACTGTTCGGATCCTTGCCGAGGTAGTTCAACACGGTGGCGAAAATTTCTTCCGGCGCGTCAAGGAAGGAGACGCCGCAGCTTTTCAGTTTTTCCAGGTTTTCCGGCTTCATCACCAGATCCCAGCTATTTACCGGCGCGTCTTTACCGAGCACCGCTTTCACCTTATCCACGTTATAGCCGATGCCGGTGGTCGCCCACATATAAGGCATCGCGAATTTATTTTCCGGATCGTGACGGGCGATCAGTTTCAGCAGTTCAGGATCGAGGTTTTTCCAGTTCGGCAGTTTGCTCTTATCCAGCGGCTGGAATACGCCTGCGGTGAGTTGACGCTCCAGGAAACTCGCCGACGGCACCACCAGGTCAAAACCGGTGCTTCCCGCCATCAGTTTACCTTCCAGCACTTCGTTGGAATCGAAGACGTCGTAAACGACTTTAATACCGGTTTCTTTTTCGAAGTTCGCTACCGTGTCCGGCGCGATATAATCTGACCAGTTATAAATGTGCAGCGTTTTTTGTTCGTCAGCGAGCGAGCCGGCAGAGACGGCCATCAGCGCACCCGCAACCAGACCCGTTAACCATTTTTTACTCAAGGCGGTCATATCTCTTTTCCTTATCAACGTCCGTTAACATTCGGACTAAACAAACGCACTTTAAAGCATGCAAAACTCATGCATATTTTGTCAGTCTGCAAAGAAAAGGAGAGAGGTTCTCTCCCGGCACGCATTGCTCGCGATTGCCGCAGGATATTCCGCGTTACATCGCGATAATCGCAGGTTTTCACGCGGCCCTTTTTCAGGCTTCGCAAGAATAACTTTAGCCAGGGATTGAGGCCATAGCTCAGGTTAAAAAACGTTTTTTATCAATTTTTTATGCAAGATCACTTTATGGCGTAAGCCAATAGCGGCGGAGAGGTGGTGAAAAATTCTTTAAGAAGATGTTAAAAGCAGCAGATACGCGGGATTAACGCAGTCGCACTGGCAGCGACTGCGTTAATGACTCTCGGGATCAGTGGAGAAAATGGTATTGAATCTCTTCCTCTGTCGGCTCCTCTTCTTCCGACTTAAACAGCAACTGATGCGCCGCCGCTTCGAGGATAACCATGGAGACTTGCTCTTCACTCTGGCGGAAGAACCACTCAAACTGTTCCCACGTCACGCCCACGCCGACCGACAGCGACTGGCAGACCACCAGTTTTGGCAGGTTGTCGTCCTGAATATCGATAAACGCTTTCACTGTAAGCGAACTGGCGTTAATCGCGGAGAGATCGGCGGCCAGCGCCAGCAGCGCCGATGGTTTGACCTCCGCCAGCGCCGAGAACAGCAGCACGTTGTCGACCAGATCGAGCTTGGCATCGAAAATGCCGTCGAAATTCTGCATGTGCGGAAGATGAAGCGCCTGACAGGTATCGCACTCAAAGAAGCTGATGCCCATTTCGTCGAGCCATTGACGTAACGTATCCAGACCCGGAACGACGAGTGAATCCATAATACCTCAGACCTCTTGCTATGAAAGTAAACCGCCATAGATTACGCAAAAAACCCGTTTGACGCTACGAAACGGGCGAAAATGGCGATCATCCGCCAGTTTTCAGGCAATAACCGGGATGTGCGTTACGCTCTATCCACTGGATCATCTTGCCCGCAATATCAATACCGGTGGTTTTCTCAATCCCTTCCAGGCCTGGCGAAGCGTTAACCTCCATCACCAGCGGCCCACGGTTGGCCCGCAGAATATCGACACCCGCCACGTCAAGCCCCAGCGTACTCGCTGCCTTCAGCGCAATGGCCCGCTCCTGTGGGGTGATGGCGGCGACAGTCGCCACGCCGCCGCGGTGCAGGTTGGAGCGGAAATCGCCGTCCTTTGCGCGCCGCTCGATAGCAGCAACCACCTCATCCCCCACCACCAGGCAGCGGACGTCGCAGCCTTTGGCCTCCTGGATATACTCTTGCACCAGAATATAGGCATTGAGCCCGCGAAAGGCATCAATCACGCTCTCCGCCGCTTGACGGGTTTCCGCCAGCACCACGCCGATGCCCTGAGTGCCTTCGACCAGCTTCACCACCAGCGGCGCGCCGCCGACCATGTCGATAAGATCGCTGGTGTCATCCGGCGAGTGGGCTATGCCGGTGATGGGCAGGTCAATGCCCTGACGCGCCATCAGTTGCAGCGAGCGCAGCTTGTCGCGGGCGCGGGTGATGGCGACGGACTCATTGAGCGGATAGCTGCCCAGCATTTCGAACTGACGCAGCGACGCCGTACCGTAGAAGGTAATGGCGGAACCAATACGCGGGATAACTGCATCGTAATGCGGCAACTGGCGGCCTTTATAGTGTATAGACGAGGCTGCCGGGCTGATGTTCATATAGCAGGACAGGGGGTCGAGAATATCGACCAGGTGGCCGCGCTGCATGGCGGCCTCACGAAGACGTTTACAGGACCAGAGCGTTCCGTCCCGGGACAATATGGCAATTTTCACCCTGCACCTCGCAATGAAGACCTGAAAGCTGGCGTATCATACACATAGTCTGGCTCAGGATGAATGGCCTCAGCGTACGGCCCAGCCCTGTTTATGCAAATAGTCCAGAATGAACGGACGGTTCTCTTTAACGATGGTGCGACGGATGTGATCGCTCCAGGTATCGCGGCGGGTATTGCTGCCGCGGGAAAGATAGTAGTTCGCCATCTCTTCATCATAGCGGGCAAGCTCAGCCGCATCGACCGCCTGATACTGGTTTTCGTGCACCACCAGGCTGGTTGGCAGGCGCGGTTTTACGCCCGGGTCATCCGCAGGCCAGCCCAGACACAGGCCAAACAGCGGCAGCACGTGCACCGGCAGCTTCAGCAGTCCGGTGACGGACTCAATATTATTACGAATCCCGCCGATAAAGACGCCGCCAAGGCCGAGCGACTCCGCCGCCGCCATCGCGCTCTGCCCCATCATCGCCGTATCCACCACGCCGAGCAGCAGCTGTTCCGCCAGCCCCAGTTGCGCCTCAGGGCAAATTTGCAGATGGCGGTTAAAATCCGCACAAAAAACCCAAAACTCCGCCGCTTGCGCGACGTGCTTTTGCCCGCCGCTCAGCGCCACCAGCTGTTCGCGTAGCGCCGGGTCGGTAATGCGTATAATGGAACTGCACTGCAAAAAGCTGGAGCTGGAGGCCGCCTGGGCGCTGGCGATAATCGCTTCGCGCTGTGCGCAAGTGATGGGTTTATCAGTGAAGTGGCGAATGGAGCGGTGGCTGCGCAGCAGATCAATGGTCGGCGTCATCTCGTTTTTCCTGGTCAGACGGTGAAGAAGGTTTGTCGTTACGGCGCATCAGTTGCGGCGCGACGGTTTGCGCCATTCCCCACATCAGCGCAACGGCCGCCGGGAGCATCAGAACAATACCGGCGAAAATCATGATGACGCCAGCAAGCTCGCTGCCAAACGGCGCGGGTAGCGAGACATACTGTTTGAGCGAAAGCCAGGCCAGCGCCAGCAGCGCCATGCCGATGCCTTCCAGTATCAGCACGCTTTTCGGTAACGATCCAAGCGAACGCATAGTCCTTCTCCATCCACAAAGATGAATCATTATAGCGAGGCGAACTCAGGCTGTATTTAACGAAAATAGCCAGAAGTCATCAAAGCAACAGGCAAAACCTTCTTTCTTCTTCGCCCCACTCCCGGCATCATAACGGTATTCGCCGTCAGGCGCAGACTCATCTCAGGAGAGAAATATGTTTACCGTTATTTTTGGTCGTCCAGGATGCCCTTACTGCGTACGTGCAAAAGAGCTGGCAGAAAAACTGACCAATGAGCGCGATGATTTCAATTACCGTTATGTGGATATCCACGCGGAAGGGATCTCGAAAGAAGATCTGCAGAAAACTGTCGGCAAACCGGTGGAAACCGTACCGCAGATTTTCGTCGATCAACAGCACATCGGCGGCTTTACCGATTTCGAAGCCTGGGCGAAAGCCAACCTCGGGCTGTACGCGTAAGCCGCAGCGTGGGCGCTACTCGCGTCCACGCTTCTCCCCGGCGATAACCCGGATAAACTGCCAGAACAACGCCCCCAGCCCGCACCAGAATACCGCACTGAAAAGCCACGCCAGCTCCTGCCAGAAGGAGCGGGTGGAAACAAGCCCCAGACGCATCAGCAACAAACATACCGGCATCGCCAGCACCGCGCCCAGCAGAGGCAACATCAGCCGCCGTTTTGGCGAGATAACGCTTGCGATGACACCAGGAATAACAAAAAAAAGCAGTCCCAGTTCCGAATGCCCGGACGTGCGAAACGCATCGCCGATGCGCAAGGTCAGAAAAAGGCACACGATAATAAACAGGACAAAACAACAGATAACGCCCGCCCAGCCACGTTCAGTCTTCACAATTCCTCCTGACGTCTCTCTATCGAACTTCCACTACGCCCAGATAAAGTTTTACGGCATTCCATGCCTGCAAGTACCCACGTGATTACAAACGATTGTTACTAGCCGTCGTCTACAGGAACGATTAAACTAGCGGCCTTAATTTGAAGGTTATCGGCAAGCAGAAGAACGTTACCGTTTCCCGTCATACCTGGGAAAAACCTTAGCCTAAATAACCATTCCTTTCAACAAGTTACTAGTAAACAAGAAGTTAGCTTCCGTGAATATAAACGTCGCAGATTTGTTAAATGGGAATTACATCCTGTTATTATTCGTGGTGCTGGCGCTGGGCCTGTGTCTGGGTAAATTGCGCCTTGGCTCCATCCAACTGGGTAATTCCATTGGCGTTTTAGTGGTCTCTCTGTTATTAGGCCAACAGCATTTCAGCATTAACACTGATGCATTGAATCTCGGTTTTATGCTGTTTATTTTTTGCGTCGGCGTGGAAGCTGGCCCTAACTTTTTTTCTATTTTCTTTCGCGACGGTAAGAATTATCTGATGCTGGCGTTGGTCATGGTCGGCTCCGCGCTGGTGATCGCATTGGGACTCGGTAAGCTGTTCGGCTGGGATATCGGCCTGACCGCCGGTATGCTTGCAGGCTCCATGACCTCTACCCCGGTGCTGGTGGGCGCAGGCGATACCCTGCGGCACTCCGGCATGTCGGGAAGCGAGCTAACCTCCGCACTCGACCACCTGAGCCTGGGCTACGCCCTGACCTACCTGATTGGCCTGGTGAGCCTGATCCTCGGCGCGCGCTATTTACCGAAGTTACAGCATCAGGATCTGCAGACCAGCGCCCAGCAAATCGCCCGCGAGCGCGGCCTGGACGCCGATTCCAACCGCAAGGTCTATTTGCCGGTGATCCGCGCCTATCGCGTCGGGCCGGAGCTGGTAGCCTGGACTGACGGCAAGAATCTGCGCGAGCTTGGCATCTACCGCCAGACTGGCTGCTACATCGAGCGTATTCGCCGTAACGGTATCCTGGCGAACCCGGACGGCGACGCAGTGCTGCAGATGGGCGATGAAATCGCGCTGGTCGGCTACCCGGATGCCCATGCCCGCCTCGACCCGAGTTTTCGCAACGGTAAAGAGGTGTTTGACCGCGACCTGCTGGACATGCGCATCGTCACTGAAGAGGTGGTCGTGAAAAACCACAATGTGGTCGGCCGCCGTCTGGCGCAGCTGAAGCTCACCGACCACGGCTGCTTCCTGAACCGCGTGATCCGCAGCCAGATTGAGATGCCTATCGACGATAACATCTTGCTGAACAAAGGCGATGTGCTCCAGGTCAGCGGCGACGCCCGCCGCGTCAAAACCATCGCCGATCGCATCGGCTTTATTTCCATTCACAGCCAGGTGACCGATCTTTTAGCATTTTGTGCCTTTTTCATCGTCGGCCTGATGATCGGGATGATTTCCTTCCAGTTCAGCTCATTCAGCTTCGGCATCGGCAACGCCGCGGGCCTGCTGTTCGCGGGTATCATGCTGGGTTTCCTGCGCGCCAACCATCCGACCTTCGGCTACATCCCGCAGGGGGCGCTGAATATGGTGAAAGAGTTTGGTCTGATGGTGTTTATGGCAGGCGTCGGCCTCAGCGCGGGCAGCGGCATCGGCCACGGGCTTGGCGCCGTGGGCGGCCAGATGCTGGTCGCGGGCCTGATTGTCAGCCTGGCACCAGTCGTTATCTGCTTCCTGTTCGGCGCTTATGTGCTGCGCATGAACCGCGCGCTGCTGTTCGGCGCAATGATGGGGGCAAGAACCTGCGCGCCAGCGATGGAAATTATCAGCGATACCGCGCGCAGCAACATCCCGGCGCTGGGCTACGCAGGCACCTACGCTATCGCTAACGTTTTGTTAACATTGGCAGGTACACTCATTGTCATCATCTGGCCGGGGCTTGGATAAAACCGAAGATTGCAACCAGCAAAAAAAATTTTTGTGAAGTGCAGAACTTTTTAATCGGGCATCAGTCATAAGTAGTGCCACTGCTTTTCTTTGATGTCCCCATTTTGTGGAGCCCATCAACCCCGCCATTTTTGGTTCAAGGTTGATGGGTTTTTTGTTTCTGCTCCCCGGCAATTCTCCCCACCATCTGACGAATCTCCTCGCGGCCAAGCGGCGCGCGGTCTGTGACGAAGTGCAGCGTCATACCCTCGATAAACGCATCCAGCGCCCGCGCGGTCGGCGCATCGAACCAGCGCCCGAGCGTCTGCTGGCTGCGCTGCATCCAGTCCTGCATTATCCCTTTCAGCGCCGGTTTGCAGCTGGTGAAGGCGTACATCTGATACATCAACTCCATATTGCGCGCGGTGGTCACCTCGGCGCCGGAAATCAGCGCGGTGATGGCGTCGCAGGCCTCGTCAGGTGTTGAGACGTCATTAAAAAACGCCTGGTACTGCAGCGACATCTGTACGGTAAAGCTGTTGAACGCTTCCTCCAGCAGCGCATCGATGCCGCTGAAATAGTAGGTCATCGACCCCAGCGGCACATCGGCGCACAGGGCGATTTTACGGTGCGTCACCGCCTGAATACCGTGGCGGGCGATGGTGTCGAGCGTGGCCTGAATAATACGCTCCCGGCGCAGCGGGTCGTTGGGTCGGCGAGCCATATTTTTCCCCTCCTGATTTATGTACAAATGTACACAACCTTGTTAGTGTTGTCTCTGCTTCTCTTTGTACAGGCCATGAATGGATGACATCGCTCTCTTCCCGTAACGCCCTGCGGCTTCGCATGTGGGCGCTGTTTATGTTCTTCTTTTTACCCGGGCTGCTGATGGCCTCCTGGGCTACGCGCACGCCCGCTATCCGCGATATGCTCTCACTGTCGACCGCCGGTATGGGCGTAGTGCTGTTTGGGCTCTCAGTCGGTTCGATGAGCGGCATTCTCTGTTCGGCCTGGCTGGTAAAACGCTTCGGCACCCGTAAGGTTATCCGCACCACCATGTCCTGCGCAGTGCTGGGCATGGCCATCCTGAGCGGTGCGCTGTGGCAGGCTTCTCCTCTGCTGTTCGCCTTTGGTCTGATGATTTTCGGCGGCAGTTTCGGCGCGGCGGAAGTCGCTATCAACGTCGAAGGCGCCGTGGTGGAGCGCGAGATGAACAAAACCGTGCTGCCGATGATGCATGGCTTTTACAGCTTCGGCACCCTTGTTGGGGCCGGTGTCGGGATGGCGCTGACCGCCTTTGGCCTGTCGGCGACGCTGCACATTCTGCTGGCGGCGCTGGCAGGCATACTGCCTATCATGATCGCCATCAAAGCCATTCCCGACGGTACCGGGAAGAACCGCGCCGACAACACCGCCCATGGCGATAAAGGCGTGCCGTTCTACCGCGATATCCAACTGATGCTGATTGGCGTCATCGTGCTGGCGATGGCCTTTGCCGAAGGCTCGGCTAACGACTGGCTGCCGCTGTTGATGGTGGACGGACACGGCTTCAGCCCCACCTCCGGCTCACTGATTTACGCCGGTTTCACCCTGGGGATGACCGTCGGGCGCTTTACCGGCGGCTGGTTTATCGACCGCTACAGTCGCGTGGCGGTCGTGCGCGCCAGCGCCATGATGGGCGCGCTGGGCATCGGGTTGATTATCTTTGTCGACGTCGACTGGATTGCGGGCGTGTCGGTTATCCTGTGGGGGCTTGGCGCCTCGCTCGGCTTCCCGCTGACCATCTCCGCCGCCAGCGACACCGGGCCGGACGCGCCCACCCGCGTCAGCGTCGTCGCCACCACCGGCTATCTGGCATTCCTGGTCGGCCCGCCGCTGCTCGGCTTCCTCGGCGAGCATTTCGGCCTGCGTAGCGCGATGCTGGCCGTGCTGGCGCTGGTCATCGTGGCGGCGTTTATCGCCCGCGCGGTCGCGAAACCTGAATCTCAACCGGTAATGGAGCATGCATGATGAGCGTAAAACTGATTGCAGTAGATATGGACGGCACCTTCCTGAGCGATGAAAAACGCTATAACTGCACGCGGTTTCTCGCGCAGTACCAGCAGATGAAAGCCCAGGGCATTCGCTTTGTGGTCGCCAGCGGCAACCAGTACTGGCAGCTTATCTCCTTCTTCCCGGAAATTGTCGCGGAGATAGCCTTTGTGGCGGAAAACGGCGGCTGGGTGGTGGACGCGGGTGAAGAGGTCTTCAACTGCGCGCTGCCGCGCGACCATTTTCGCACCGTTGTGGACTTTCTGCATACCCTACCTGATGTGGAAATTATCGCCTGCGGCAAGCGCAGCGCCTACACCCTGAACCGCTATGACGATGCGCTGAAATCCATGGCGGCACTCTATTACCATCGCCTTGCGCTGGTGGATACCTTCGATAACCTGGACGATACCTTCCTGAAATTCGGTCTTAATCTGCCGGACCGCCAGGTGCCGGATGTCCAGGCCGCGCTGCATGAAGCGCTGGGCGACGTGATGACCGCCGTCACCACCGGTCACGGCAACATTGACCTCATCATGCCCGGCATTCACAAAGCCAACGGTTTGCGCCTGCTACAGCAGCGCTGGGGCATCCACGACGCCGAGGTGGTCGCCTTCGGCGACAGCGGTAACGATCTCGAGATGCTGCGCCAGGCCGGGTTCGGCTTTGCGATGGCTAACGCCGCCGCGCCGGTGCAGGCGGTGGCGGGTTATCGTGCGCCGCATAACAACGAGGAAGGGGTGCTGGAGATCATTGATAAAATCCTGAGGCGAGAAACGCCTTTTGCCTGATGATAAGCCCGGCAGCGCCGGGCTTATTGATCACTGCTGCGAATTGCCCACCGATTTATTCCACAGGAAGTAGGTCATCAGCCCCAGCCATATCACGCCATTAAGCAGGTTAAACAGGCTGAACAGCCCGTTGCCGCCCAACTGGTAAGCATGTTTGCTCACCTCGATGCCGACGGTAAAAATCAGCATCTGCAGCATGCCCATCGCCGCAGAAACCGTCCCTTTACTCATATCGCTGGCAAACAGCGTCAGACGCACCAGGCCCGCATTCGCCAGCCCAATGCCAAAGGCATAGAGGCTCAAACCGGCGGTCATCCACAGATAGGCATGGCTGGACACCACCGTGGCGGCAGCGGCCAGAATCAGCCCGGCGGCAATCGGCCAGCCGCCCGCGATAATCAGCCAGCGTACCGTACGGCGCGAGGTCAGTTTCGCCAGCGTCAGGTTGCCGACGATCAGCGCGCCGAAAATCGGCACCTGCAGCATGCCGTACTCATAGGTGCTGGCCTGCTCACCGCTGATGATAATTACTGGCGACTGCGCGATCCACGCCAGCAGCGGCAGGCTGACGAACCCGGTCGCCAGCGCGCCAGCGACGAAGCGGTAGTTTTTCAGCACCTGGGCATAATCGCGGCCCAGCGCCTTAATCGACAGTTTTTCGCCCATCCGTGTCGCCGTCTCCGGCATCGCTTTCTGCAGGCCGAAAAACGACACCGTCGCCAGTGCGGCAAACAGCACGAACATGGTCTCCCACGGGGCGATGTGGATCCAGGCGGCACCCACCAGCGGCCCCAGCAGCGGCGCTATCAGCGCGACGTTGGCCATCAGCGCGGTTATCTTGATGCACACCGCTTCATCAAACGACTCCTGAATGGCGGCGTAGCCGACGGCGCCGATAAAGCACAGGCTGATGCCCTGCAGAAAACGCAGCACCGTGAACTGCTCAATATTTTGCGCCAGCAGGGTGGCAAGGCAGGTGAGGATAAACCACACCACGCCGGTCAGCATCACCGGGCGGCGTCCGATGCGGTCCGACAGCGGGCCTAACAGCCACTGCAGGAACATACCGCCCGCCAGATAGGCCGTCATTGAGGTGGGAACCCATTCGTTCCCCGCCTGAAACTGCTCAACCACCACCAGCATACCCGGCTGGATCATATCGTTGCCGATGTAGGTGGAGAATTCGTAAAGCACCAGACAGAGAGGGAAAAGCAACGCCTGACGTCCGAGGCGCTTACCGGAAATTAAGTGGTTTTGCATGAAATCTCTTAGCAATAAAAAAAGCGCGTGAAGTGTAATCAATGAGTATCAACGACGATAGTGAAAAGTGCATGACACACTCTGTTACAGCACAAATAGGTTTGTTTAAGGTTCGCTTAAGTTCCTCCCCCTATACTCCCTGATTATGGTTGCCTGAAGATTATCGTAACCGCCGGACAATTAAGATAAAGCTGGTTTACTGTCGGGGACACGATTTTTATCGTAAGTAGCGTCATCAAACTGTCAGAGTGCGCAAAGTATGCTGGAAAATTTAAATCATTCGTTGTTTAGCTGGATTAATGCCACGCCCGCGTCGCCGCAGTGGAGTCTGTCGCTGGCGACATTCATCGCCCAGGATCTGATTTTCATTATTCCGGCGCTTGCCGTCATACTCTGGCTGTGGGGACCACAGGCTCAGATCAGCGCGCAGCGCCAGTTGGTCATTAAGATGGCGATGGCATTGGTTATCAGCATGGCGCTGTCATGGGTCGTCGGCAACATTTTCCCGCATAACCGCCCGTTCGTGGATGGCGTGGGCCATACCTTCCTGCAGCACGCGCCGGATAACTCCTTCCCGAGCGATCACGGCACCGCGATTTTCGCTTTCTCGCTGGCCTTTTTGTTCTGGCATCGTCTGTGGTCAGGCCTGTCGCTGCTGGTCATCGGCGTCGCCATCGCCTGGTCCCGCGTGTACCTTGGCGTCCACTGGCCGCTGGATATGGTGGGCGGGTTCCTCTCCGGCCTGAGCGGCTGTCTGATCGCCCAATGGCTGTGGCTCTCCTTCGGCGCCGCGCTGTACCAACGTCTGCAGCAGCTCTATCGCCTGTTGTTTTCCTTACCGATTCGAAAAGGGTGGGTACGTGACTAACCCGTGACGCGCAGGTAAAATTACCGCCTGGCCCTCGCCTGCCGCGAGGGTAATTTTAGTGACAGGGGCGATATGGAAACTCGGCGCGAAGAGCGAATCACACAGCTTATTCAGGCACTCAAACGCAGCGATAAACTGCATCTGAAAGAGGCTGCAGCCCTGCTAGGCGTCTCCGAGATGACCGTTCGCCGCGATCTCAACAGTCTGGATGGCCCTGTCGTGTTGCTCGGCGGCTACATCGTGCTGGAGCCGCGAAGCGCGAGCCACTACCTGCTCAGCGATCAAAAAACCCGTCTTGTCGATGAAAAACGCCGGGCAGCCCGCCTGGCGGCAAAACTGTTAAAACCGCACCAGATGGCCTTTTTTGACTGCGGTACGACCACCCCCTGGATTATCGACGCCATCGATAACGATATGCCCTTTACCGGCGTCTGCTATTCGCTGAATACCTTTCTGGCCCTGCAGGAAAAACCGCTGTGCCGCGCTGTGCTCTGCGGCGGTGAGTTTCACGCCAGCAACGCTATCTTTAAACCCCTGAGCCTCGAAGACACACTCAACCACTTGTGTCCGGACATCGCCTTTTACTCCGCCGCGGGCGTGCACATTGAGCAGGGCGCGACCTGTTTTAATCTGGAGGAGCTGCCGGTTAAACAGTGGGCCCTGCGCCACGCGCAGTACCATGTTCTGGTGGTGGATCACAGCAAATTCGGCAAAGTACGTCCGGCGAGAATGGGGGAGTTGCAGAGTTTCAACGTTATCGCCAGCGACCGCAGCCCCGATGAGGCGCTGACGGCGCTGGCGAAACAGCGCAAAATTACGCTGCTGTTCGAGCCGTCATGAGAACCAGCTACCGAACCACTGGTGGAATTTCATCAGCACGAAGTCAACCATCCGGCTGAAGAAGCCGCCCTCATTGACCGCTTCCATGACAATGAGCGGGCGCTGTTCAACGGTCTGGTCATTGAGTTTAAAATCGATGGTGCCGACAACCTGCCCTTTCGCCAACGGCGCGGTGAGCTGAGGCTGGTTCAGGGTGTAGCTGGCCTTCAGGTTTTTCAGCTGTCCGCGCGGGAGCGTAATTGAGCCCGCTTCCCCTGCCCCCAGTTTGGCCTGGTTCGTATCGCCGTACCAGACGCGCTGCTCAACGAAGGTGGCGTCCGGTTTAATCGGCGTCACGGTTTCGAAGAAGCGGAAGCCCCAGGTCAGCAGTTTTTCAGATTCATTAAAGCGGATACGGTCCGTTTTGGTGCCAAGCACAACCGCGATCAGGCGCATATCGCCCTGGACGGCGGAAGAGACCAGGTTATAGCCAGCGCCCGCTGTCGTTCCGGTTTTCACCCCGTCCGCATTCAGGCTGGCGTTCCACAACAGGCGGTTGCGGTTAGGCTGGCGAATGTTGTTGAAGGTGAACTCTTTTTCTTTGTGGATGGCGTACTCTTCCGGCACGTCGTGGATCATCGCCCGGGTCAGCAGCGCCATATCGCGGGCGGTACTGAACTGCCCCGGCGCGTCCAGGCCGTGAACAGTCTGGAAGGTGGTATTGGTCAGGCCGAGCTTCTGCGCATAACTGTTCATCAGGCCGACAAAGGAGTCCTGGCTGCCGGCGACATAGTCCGCAATCGCAATGCTGGCATCGTTACCTGACTGGATAATCACCCCTTTATTCAGATCCTCAACCGACACCTGATCACCCGGTTTGAGGAACATGACCGACGATCCGCGCAGCGACGGGTTGCCCGTCGCCCAAGCGTCACGCCCGATGGTGACGCTGTCCGTCAGTTTGATTTTCCCTGCTTTTAACGCCTGGCCTACCACATAGCTGGTCATGATCTTCGTCAGGCTTGCCGGATCGAGTTTTTCGTCAGCGCTTCCTTCGCTCAGGACTTTTCCGCTGGCGTAATCCATCAGGATCCACGCCTTAGCATCCACCGGGGGAGGTGCAGGCATCTGAACCTGCTCTGCCGCCTGCACCGCAGGGGCAACGAAGAGTAATAAAAGAGAGCCTGCCGCCAGGCCGCGAAGAGAAACTGCATTACGCGTCATAAGAGCCACCCAAAGTATCCATTCCAAAAAACACGCCACGTCACCGAAGCCGTGTTACAGCAAGCGGTGAGTAATAGCGTACAAATGACCTTAAAGAAACAATGCGTTGGTAAAGTTTTTAAAGTTTACGCAATAACGCCGCTTTGTGTTGAATGACGCACAATTTTTTTCGTGATGGTTGCCTGAGGATTTACTTTCCTCCACCATGGACGCTCACCAACATCGTTACACAACCGGGAGTGATTCATGATTACGCTGTGGGGCAGGAACAATTCGACAAACGTCAAAAAGGTGCGCTGGATTCTGGAAGAGCTGGAATTACCGTATAACCAGATCCTGGCGGGAGGCCAGTTTGGTCTCAATCATGACCCGGCGTTTTTATCCAAAAACCCCAACGGTCTGGTGCCGCTGCTGGTGGATGACGAAACGCAGATAACGTTGTGGGAATCGAATACCATCGTGCGGTATCTCGCCGCCCAGTACGGGCAAAACCGCCTGTGGGTGGAATCACCGGCACAGCGCGCCGAAGGCGAGAAGTGGATGGACTGGGCAAATCAGACGTTATCGCCTGTGCACCGGGTCATTCTGCTGGGGCTTATCAGAACACCGCCGGAAAAGCGCGACCAGGCCGCAATTGACGCCGCCATCGTGCAGTGTGAATCGCTGTTCGTCATGCTGGACGACGCGCTGGCGAAATCGCCATGGCTTTCCGGTAGTGAATTCGGCCTCGGCGACCTCGCCGTCGCACCGTTTATCTATAACCTGCTGGAAACCATTCACAGCTGGCAGCCGCACCCTAACCTGCAGCGCTGGTACCAGCAACTGGCCCGCCGCCCTGCTTATCAGAACATCGTGATGATTCCGGTTTCCTGAAGGTGACAAAACAAGGGGGAGGTGGCTCCCCCTTGACGCTACGCTCGCGCCATTGGCGCGAGAGCATTCATTTCCTGAATGCTACTATCCAATGTGGTCAGGCAGCGCTCGAGTGTCTCTACGTTAACAGCAATATACAAAGGGCAATCATGGTGCCCGGTCATCAGACAAACGGCGGCAGACGCCATGGCCTCTCCGGCCATATGTAACGCCTCTTGCTGCTGTGGCGTTACCGAGGGTGCAATTGCTGCGCTTCTGTTGCGCAGTTCAGCACAGAGCTCAAACAAATTATCACGCAGATGGTCATTCTCGCTGACTGACATGTATCCCTTCGCACGCCGGAGCTGGAGGTACGCGGCAATGTCGATGCGCGCATTCACCAACTTGTCCATGAGGTTGCGTTTCCGTCTGTCAACGTTCATGCATTTCCCTCCTGTGTTGTCCATTACCACAGTTATAGTATGGTCATTTTCTGAGCAGAATCATGCGCAAGGTCAATATTTAATCATTGATTAACAATTTTATAAAAAATCTTTATAACATAAGCAGTTGTTAACGCTTCGTCGACATATTCGATGTCGGGAGGCGTCGTCTTATGGCAACTTTTGCAAGATTTGCCAGGCGGCATTAACCCGTGCCGGGTTCGGGTAATTCTTGTTTGCCAGCATCACAATACCGACGTTCTTTTCCGGGATGAAAACGATGTAGGCGCCAAAACCGTTAGTACTGCCGGTTTTGTGCAGCCAGGTCGCCGGAGTCGCCGGGCGCGGCGGCGATAGCCGTTTCGCCGGTCGCGCTTTGAGCGCCATATCGTTACCACTGGCGGTAATCACCTTTTCGGCGTCAACAGGCCAAGAATACATTTCCCAACCCAGCCCCTGATACATATCGCCGATTTTGTAGTATCCCGTTTGCGCAATGGTGATGGCCTTCGCCAGTCCCGCCTCTTTCGTCGCCAGCGCTTTCGGGTCGATATTCGCCTGCATAAACGCCGCCATATCCTTCACCGTCGTTTTAACGCCGTAGGCCTGTGCGTCGAACATCCCCGGGCTTACCCGCACCGGCTGCCCGTTACGGTATCCCCAGGCATAATTTTTTTCCGCCTCTGCCGGTACGCTTATCCAGGTATGCGTCAGCTGTAGCGGTGCAAAAACGTGCTGTTTCATGAACGCTTCAAACGACAAGCCGCTGTCTTTTACCGCCAGCGCGCCAAACAAACCGATACTGGCATTGGAATACTGACGCTGGGTTCCCGGTGCCCACTGAGGCTGCCAGTGCTGGTAGTAGCGCCATAACGCATCGGCATTATCGACGTCATCCGGCACCTGAAGCGGCAGACCACCTGCAGTATAAGTGGCCAACTGCAGCATAGTGATTTTCCGCCACGGCGGCGAAGTCAGCTGCGGCGCATAGCGGGCAACGGGGTCGGTAAGACGCAAATTGCCGCTCTGTACGGCGTAGCCTCCGGCTATACCCGTAAAGGTTTTACTGACAGAGCCCAGTTCAAACAGCGTATCGTCTGTGACCGGCCGCTGGTTTTTCACATCGGCCAGCCCATAATGGTAGAGGTGCGTTTTACCGTCGACGATCACCGCAACCGCCATCCCCGGGATGTCCTGTTGTTTCATTAGCGGCGTAATGGTGCTGTTCACCAGTTCATCGAGGTTTTGCGTCTTTTCCGCCATCACGCTGTAAGACGTCATCAGCAGCGCGGTTGCCATCACCAGCGGGGTTACAGGTCTTTTTTCCACAATACACTCCCCTGTTTGTTCGCCATTTTCTCTCCCCAATTCTCACGTGAACGCATGTTGCCTGCGCCATTAAGCCGAAAAGCCCGTACAGGCGCAATTCTTACGTGAAATTTTACTGCGGATTCGCGCCAGCGACTTCAGCGGTGTGATTCACGTACTCTCAGTGGGGGATGGTACGCATAAGCGTCTGTTGCATGCTATTTTTGATAGACGCTTACGGTCGCTATGATGACGTTCAGGGGTTTTATGTCAACGATTCCCGTTTCGGAAAAAATATGTTCATTGAGCAGAATCGATCTGAATCTGCTGACTATTTTTTGTTTAATCTATAGCGCAGGCAGCATTAGCAAAGTGGCCGACATGCTGGAGATTTCCCCCTCGGCGGTCAGCCAGTCATTGCGAAAACTGCGTGAAATGATGGGCGATAATTTATTTGTCCGTAGCGGTAACATCCTTTTACCCACCGTATTCTCAGATGAGCTTTATGACAATATCATCCCGCTCATCGACGAATTATCAGCGGTATTGCCGGTATCCTCGCTGGTGCAGAAGAAACGGCTGACATTATATACGGAATCATTTATTTCTCCGCTTATCGTCCCCGAATTGACCGAAAAAATCATCTCGATGAATGACAATCTCAGCCTGCTGCATCGCACCGATGACCTGAACGAAACACGGATTATCGAGCTACTCAACATGCGACAGGCCGACGTTGTTTTTTCAACATTTTCCACTGAAAACAGCAATATCAGCTGCAAGAAGGTCAGCAACATGAAGCTGGTACTGGTCGCCTCTCAACACAATACGCTCTATGGCGACACCATCAGCGAAGTCATGCTCAGGGATGCCAGTCTGGTGGGATATAATACGAAAAATGAGAAAGTCATTTATTACAGAACGATTTTTGATAAAAAATTCCGTTCCAGCGAGCGCTGTCTGCTCACGACGTCGTTTGCCTCTATTTTAATGATCGTCTCGAAAACCAATTGTTTAGGTATTATCCCCGAAAAAGCATTTGCCGCTTATGCTGACATGTACCATTTAAAGAAAATCGAGCCGCCGTTTCCATTACCACAATTCAGTATTTATGCCTCATCCCGGAAGGAAATAAATAAAACACTGTTTTCAGTGCTGGTCGATATGCTGGCGGCAGTTCCTGGGTGATGTTATTCGATGAATAACAAAAGGTGGTGGTGTAACGCTTAGTGCTTCTTTATTTTCTGCTGTGTGTTGGGTTTGTCGACAAGGTTTAACTCGGCGATAAGTTTCGGACGCGTGAGCCCTGTGGCGACAGAAATGCAAATCAAATCAACGCCATTCGCATACAGCGTTTTTGCCATTTTTAATTTTGACGGTAAATAAATGTCTCTCATTGGATGCCTCGTGATAGTTAATGAGCCATAAAAGTACAATATTTGAACAACGGTTCCAATAAGCAGCGCTTAAAGCCGGGATAAGTAACACTAACGAGCTATGCGGGACAGGCGCCACCACCGAGCACACAGATCCTGTATAAATCCGGCGAGGAAATCTGTACAATCCCTGCCCTGACCATTCCAATAATTGAACAATTTTTAAGCTATGAGCAATGTAACGCAGCAGCCGAAGATCGGCTTCGTCTCCCTGGGCTGTCCGAAAAACCTCGTCGACTCTGAACGCATCCTTACCGAACTGCGTACCGAAGGCTACGACGTGGTGCCAAGCTACGATAACGCCGACATGGTTATCGTCAACACCTGCGGCTTTATCGATAGCGCAGTGCAGGAATCCCTGGAAGCGATCGGCGAAGCGCTGAAAGAAAACGGCAAAGTGATCGTCACCGGTTGCCTGGGCGCCAAAGAAGATCAGATCCGCGAAGTGCATCCGAAAGTGCTGGAGATAACCGGGCCGCACAGCTACGAGCAGGTGCTGCAGCACGTGCACCACTACGTTCCGAAGCCGCAGCATAACCCGTTCCTGAGCCTGGTGCCGGAACAGGGCGTGAAGCTGACGCCGCGTCACTATGCATATCTTAAGATTTCCGAAGGCTGCAACCATCGCTGCACCTTCTGCATCATTCCGTCCATGCGCGGCGACCTCGACAGCCGCCCGGTAGGCGACGTGCTGGCCGAAGCCAAACGTCTGGCGGACGCAGGCGTCAAAGAACTGCTGGTTATCTCTCAGGATACCTCGGCCTATGGCGTCGACGTGAAGCACCGCACCGGGTTCTACAACGGCGAGCCGGTGAAAACCAGCATGGTCAGCCTGTGTGAACAGCTCGCGAAGCTCGGCGTGTGGGTGCGTCTGCACTACGTCTATCCGTACCCGCACGTGGACGACGTGATCCCGCTGATGGCCGAAGGAAAAATCCTGCCGTATCTCGACATCCCGCTGCAGCACGCCAGCCCGCGTATTCTGAAGCTGATGAAGCGCCCGGGTTCCGTGGACCGCCAACTCGCACGCATTAAGCAGTGGCGCGAGATCTGCCCGGAATTGACCCTGCGCTCCACCTTTATCGTCGGTTTCCCGGGCGAAACAGAAGACGATTTCCAGATGCTGCTCGATTTCCTCAAAGAAGCGCGTCTGGACCGCGTCGGCTGCTTTAAGTACAGCCCGGTAGAAGGCGCCGCCGCCAACGAACTGGCCGATCAGGTGCCGGAAGAGGTGAAAGAAGAGCGCTGGAACCGCTTCATGCAGCTGCAACAGCAGATTTCCGCTGAGCGCCTGCAGGAGAAGATTGGCCGCGAAATCATGGTTATCGTTGATGAAGTCGACGAAGAAGGCGCCATCGGCCGCAGCATGGCGGATGCACCGGAAATCGACGGCGCGGTCTACCTGAACGGTGAAACGCGCGTCAAGCCTGGCGACGTACTGCGCGTTAAGGTCGAGCACGCCGACGAGTACGACCTGTGGGGTAGCCGGGTCTGATCCCTCCTCTCTAACCCTCTCCGGCAACGGAGAGGGTTTATGCCCTACCCCTTAATCTTCGGGTCCAGCGCGTCGCGCAGGCCGTCCCCCAGCAGGTTGAACGCCAGTACCGTCAGAAAAATCGCCAGCGCCGGAAACAGCGCCACGTGCGGCGCAATCACCATATCCGCCCGTGCTTCGTTGAGCATAGCGCCCCATTCCGGCGTCGGCGGCTGCGCGCCCAGCCCGAGAAACGACAGACTGGCGGCGGAGATAATCGACACGCCAATGCGCATCGTGAAATAGACCACGATCGACGATACCGTACCGGGCAGAACATGGTGGAACAGGATGACGCCGTCGCGGGCGCCGATACTGCGCGCCGATTCGATAAACGTCTGCTGTTTAAGCACCAGCGTGTTGCCGCGCACCAGGCGGGCAAAGGCCGGTACCGAAAAAATCGCCACGGCGATAATAACGTTCGCCATGCCGCTGCCCATCACCGCCACCACCGCAATCGCCAGCAAAATGCCGGGAAAGGCGAACAGCACGTCGCAGATGCGCATAATAAGGCGATCCCACCAGCCCTCGTAGTATCCGGCCGCCAGCCCCAGCACCGTACCAATCGCGGCGCCTATCAGCACCGCAAAAACCCCAGCGGCCAGCGAAATCTGCGCGCCGAGCAACACCCGGCTAAAGATATCCCGCCCCAGCGAATCGACGCCGAACCAGTGCAACAACGACGGCCCTTCGTTCAGGCGATCATAGTCAAAATAGTTTTCAGCATCGAACGGCGCTATCCACGGGGCGATGATCGCCACCACAATCAGCAGCAGGACAAAGATCCCCGCCGCCATCGCCACGGGCTGACGGCGAAAACGCCGCCAGAACTCATGCCACGGCGTTCGCACCTGACCCGATGCCAGCATCGGCATGGCGTTCATTACCGCCTGGCGACGCCAGTTTAACAGTCGCACTTTACTTGTACCTGATAGTCGGGTTGATGGCCGCATAGAGTACGTCCACCACCAGATTGATAAGAATAAACTCCAGTGAAAACAGCAGTACTTCCGCCTGAATCACCGGATAATCGCGCATTTCCACCGAGTCCACCAGCAAACGTCCGAGCCCCGGCCAGTTAAACACTTTCTCCACCACGATAGAGCCGCCGAGCAGAAAGCCGAACTGCAACCCCATCATCGTCACCACCGGGATCATCGCATTGCGCAGGCCATGCTTGAGCACCACCCGCGTTTCGCTCACCCCTTTCGCCCTGGCGGTGCGCATATAGTCCTCATTGAGCACCTCAACGAACGACGCGCGGGTAAAGCGCGCCATCACCGCCGCAACCGCCGCGCCGAGCGTGAGGGAGGGTAAGATGTAGTGCCGCCAGCTGTCGGCGCCGACCGTCGGCAACCAGCCCAGCTCAACCGAAAACACCTGCATCAGCAGCATGCCGAGCGCAAAAGCCGGGAACGAGATACCGGTGACCGCAATTGCCATACCCAGACGATCGGGCCAGCGGTTTCGCCAGACCGCCGCGGCAATCCCCATCGCCATACCGAAAATCACTGCCCATACCATGCTGGTCAGCGTCAGCCAGAGCGTCGGCAGAAAGCGGCTGGCTATCTCTTCGCTGACCGGTCTGCGCGACACCATCGAGATGCCGAAATCCCCCTGCAGAACGTTGCCGATATAGTTCCAGAACTGGACGTGCAGCGGCTGATCCAGCCCCAACTGTTGACGCACCTGGGCGATAACCTGCGCGTCAGCTTCCGGCCCGGCCACCAGCCGCGCCGGATCGCCTGGCAGCATGTGCACAAACAAAAACACCAGCACCGCTACGATCAGCAGCGTAGGGAGAAGCCCCAGCAGTCGCTTAATGACATAGTTGAGCATTACTTCAGGTCGGCCTCCTCGAAGCTAAACCCGGTATCCGGCATGATGTAAAAACCGGTGAGGTTTTTACTGTGCGCGGACACCAGTTTTTCCACCACCAGCGGCACCCACGGCGATTCTTTCCAGATGATATCCTGAGCGGCTTTATACAGCTGCGCCTTTGCCTGCGGATCGTTCGTTTTCAGCGCATCGGCCAGGTCTTTATCCACCTGCGGGTTGCTGTAAAACGCAGTGTTAAACAGCACAGGCGGCCAGTTTTGCGCAGCGAACAGCGGCGACAGCGCCCAGTCAGCCTCCCCGGTGGAGGCCGACCAGCCGGTATAGAACATCCTGACATCGCTCTCTTTCTGGCTCTTACCCTCGACCTGCGCCGCGCGCTGACCGGCATCCATCGCGGTGACCTGCGCTTTAATCCCCACCTGCGCCAGTTGTTGCTGGGTAAACTGCAGCACCTTCTGCGCAGTGCTGTGGTTATGCGATGACCATAGCGTGGTGCTAAAACCATCCGGGTAGCCCGCCTCTTTCAACAGCGCTCGCGCTTTCGCCGGATCGTACGGCCACGGCTGATACTGCTGGGCGTAGGCAATCGACGGCGGCACCACCCCGGTCGCCGGTGTGGCGTAACCGGCGAACGCCACTTTCACCAGCGCCTGACGATTAATGGCGTAGTTGATGGCCTCGCGCACCTTCGGGTTATCAAATGGCTTTTGCGTCACGTTCATGCTGATATAGCGCTGCATGATTGAGGGGCTCGCCACCAGTTCCAGCTTGCTGTTTTTCGCCAGCAACGCCGCCTGCTCGTAAGGGATCGGGAAGGCGAACTGCGCTTCGCCGGTCTGCAGCATCGCCGCGCGGGTATTGTTGTCGACAACCGGACGCCAGGTGATGGTGTCCAGCTTCGGCAGCCCCTGCTGCCAGTAGCCGGGGAATTTTTTCACCTTCAAAAAATCGGTCTGGTTCCAGGTGTCGAGCTGATAAGGCCCGGTACCCACCGGATGAAAGCCGATTTCGTTGCCATATTTTTTCAGCGCCGTCGGGGAGATCATCGCGGTTGCCGGATGAGCAAGAATATTAATAAACGCCGAGAACGGCTGCTTAAGGGTGATTTTTACCGTCGACGAGTCGACCGCCTCGGTGCTGGCGATGTCTTTGTACAGGTTGTAGCGCTTAAGGTGGCTGTCCGGGTTGCTGGCGCGATCGAGGTTCGCCTTCACCGCCTCGGCGTTAAAATCGGTGCCGTCCTGAAACTTGACCCCCTGGCGCAGCTTGAGGGTATACACCAGACCATCCGCCGACACGGTATAGCTGTCGGCCAGCACGTTCATCAGCTTCATGTCTTTATCAAGACCAAACAGCCCCTGATAGAACGATTTGGCCACCGCCTGCGACAGCGTATCGTTAGCATCATACGGGTCCAGGGTGGTGAAGTTCGAGCCCACCGCCACCACCACATCTTTGGCTGCAAACGCCGGGAAAGCCGCCAGCGCGGAGAGTACGCCCAGCGCCAACATCCCTTTACCAGAAACGCGTTGTGTCATGTTGTTCTCCTGAAGTTATAAGCGGTCGTATCCTCACGCGCCACAAAGTGGCCGGGGCTAACCTGCTGTAGCGGAACGCTGGCAATCTCTTCCCCCCGCCGATAGATGTTCCCCGGCAGTTCATCTGACAGCAGCACACGCTGCGGGCGCTGATGCGTCGGGTCGGCCACCGGAACGGCCGCCATCAGTTTGCGGGTATACGGGTGCTGCGGATTCTCAAATACAGCGCGGCGCGGCCCCATCTCAACGATCCGCCCGCGGTACATCACCGCCACGCGATGGCTGATGCGTTCGACCACCGCCATATCGTGGGAAATAAACAGGTACGCGATGCCCATCTCCCGCTGCAAATCGAGCAGCAGGTTGATGATTTGCGCGCGAATCGACACGTCCAGCGCTGAAACGGCCTCGTCGGCGATCACCACTTTCGGGTTGAGCGCCAGCGCTCTGGCAATACAGATACGCTGACGTTGGCCGCCGGAAAACGCGTGCGGATAGCGCGCGGCATGTTCCGGCTGCAGGCCGACGCGCTCCAGCAGCCACGCAACCCGCCGCTGGGCGTCTTCGTGCGACATCACCCCATGCACCCGCAGCGGCTCCATCACTGAGTAACCCACCGTCTGGCGCGGGTCGAGCGAGGCCCACGGATCCTGGAAAATAAACTGGATATCGCGGCGCAGGGGCTGAAGCTGTCCGGCTTTCAGGGTATCCATGCGCTCACCGTTAAAGGTGATGGCGCCGCTTTGCGATTCCACCAACCGCAGCAGCGCGCGACCGGTGGTCGATTTCCCGCACCCGGACTCCCCCACCAGCGACAGCGTTTCGCCAGGCCAGAGATCGAAGCTCACCTTTTCCACCGCGTGAACCTCACGGGTAATGCGGTTTAACAGGCCACTGCGCAGAGGAAAACGGGTGACCAGGTCGCGCACCTGAAGGATGGGTTCGCCGGGGATGACGGTATCCTGCTCCGGTTCGCGCTCGGGTGCTTTCGTCACCGGATTGATTAACGGGAAACGGCGAGGCAGGTCGCTGCCCCGCATCGCGCCCAGTCGTGGCACCGCCGCCAGCAGGTTGCGGGTATAGGGATGCTGCGGCGCGCTGAAAATCTGCTCCACGCGGCCGGTTTCCACCGCCTCGCCCTGGTACATCACCAGCACGCGATCGGCAATATCCGCCACCACGCCCATATCATGGGTGATAAAAATCACCCCCATCGACATCTCTTTTTGCAGTACATCGATAAGCTGGAGGATCTGCGCCTGAATAGTGACATCCAGCGCCGTGGTCGGCTCATCGGCGATCAGCACCGCCGGACGGCAGGAAAGCGCCATGGCGATCATCACCCGCTGACGCATGCCGCCGGAAAGCTGATGCGGGTAGCGGGACAGTATGGTTTCCGCCTCCGGGATACGCACCAGGTCGAGCATCTTTTTCGCTTCCTTCAGGGCATCATCCCGCCCGAGCCCCTGGTGCAGCCGGATAGACTCGGCAATCTGTTCGCCGACGGTAAACACCGGGTTTAGCGACGTCATGGGTTCCTGAAACACCATGGCGATATCGGCCCCACGCACGCGGCGCATTTGCGATGGCGACTGTTCGTTGAGTTCAATCACCTCGCGATTGCGCCGCCGCAGCAATATGCTGTCACAGTCGACATCCGCCGTAGCGCTATCCAGCAGGCGCATCAGCGCTTGCGCGGTGACTGACTTGCCCGACCCGGACTCGCCGACAATCGCCAGCGTTTCGCCGCGTTTAAGCGAAAAGGAGAGATGGCGAACCGCGGGCACAACCTGCTGCTCCTGCTGAAAACGGATGCTGAGATTGCGCACCACCAGCACATCGCTGGCATCGATTTCATCACTGTGCGGCACGGCTACTCCTGATCCCGATAAATGCCGACGGAAGGCGTGTCGCCCGCATAGGCATACGCGCGGTACATGCCTTCGCTGTTAAACGGCAGCGCCACATTGCCTTCGCGATCGATAGCGACGGCGCCGCCGCTGCCGCCAAGGGCCGGAAGTTTTTCCAGAATGACCCGCTCGCAGGCTTCCTGCAGACTCAGGTTGCCGTACTCCATCAGGGCGGAAAGGTCATACGCCGCCAGCGTGCGCATAAACACCTCCCCCGTTCCGGTACAAGAGACCGCCACGCTTGCGTTATTGGCATAGCATCCCGCACCAACGATGGGGCTGTCGCCCACCCTTCCTGGCAACTTGTTGGTCATACCGCCGGTCGAGGTCGCGGCGGCCAGATTACCGGCGTAATCCAGCGCCACTGCGCCGACGGTACCCATTTTGCTGCGCTCTTCGAGCGGGGCGCCGCCGTGGTCGAGCACCACCAGTTGCGCCTCACGGGCCTGCTGTAGCTGGGCATAACGCTCGTCCGTGGAAAACAGCGCGTTGTCGACGTGCGCCATGCCGTGACGCATGGCGAACATTTCCGCGCCCGCGCCTATCAACAGCACGTGCGGGCTCTCCTCCAGCACCAGTCGCGCCGCCAGCACCGGGTTGCGTAAATGCCGCACTCCGGCCACCGCGCCCGCCTGCAGGGAGTAGCCGTCCATCACGCAGGCGTCGAGCTCATGGGTTTCATCGGCGGTAAAAACGGACCCGATTCCGGCATTGAACAGCGGGCACTCCTCCAGCAACCGCACCGTCTCGGTGACGCAATCCAGCGCGCTGGCGCCGTTTTCCAGCATTGACTGCCCGGTGCGGACAATTGTAAACAGCGCCTGCACATAGTCCTGTTCGCGCGCGGGCGTCATTGTCGCCCGGCTAATGGCGCCAGCTCCCCCGTGAATCGCAATCACTGCTTTTGTCATCGTCGTCTTCCCTTCAAATCCCTGTCTGACATCACTATTGTACAGACACTCCTGGACGATTTTTGAATATAGAAAGAGCCGCTGCTGATGTAAAGGTTACGCAGCAGGCGGCATACAGTCTGTCGGGTTTTTCTGCCATAATGGGCGGATTAGACGAATGGCCGCAGGAGTAACTTGATGGATTTTAATGCCGGATTGATGCCGCTTGAGACAGCGCTCGCTGAGATGCTTACACGGATAGCGCCGCTGACCGACACCGAAACGCTACCGCTGGCGCAGGCCTTTGGCCGCGTCACGGCCCGGGAGGTTGTTTCACCGCTGGACGTGCCGGGGTTTGATAACTCGGCGATGGACGGTTACGCGGTACGCCTGGCCGATGTGCAGAACGATAAACCGCTGCCGGTCGCCGGTAAGGCCTTCGCCGGGCAGCCGTTCGACGGCGAGTGGCCGGTCGGTACCTGCGTGCGCATCATGACCGGCGCGCCGGTGCCTGTCGGCTGTGACGCCGTTGTGATGCAGGAAGAGACCGCGCAGAGTGATGCAGGCGTACGTTTTACCGCCAGCGTCAGGCCTGGACAAAACATTCGCCTGCGCGGTGAAGATATTGCCGCCGGCAGCGTGGTTTTCGCGCGCGGCACCCGCCTGACCGTGGCGGAACTGCCGGTGCTGGCGTCGCTCGGCATTGCCGACGTCGAGGTGGTGCGCAAACCCCGCGTGGCGGTATTTTCGACCGGCGACGAACTGCAGCTGCCTGGCAAACCGCTGGCTGCCGGGCAGATTTACGATACCAACCGCCTCGCGGTACACCTGATGCTGGAACAACTCGGCTGCGAGGTGATCAACCTCGGTATTATCCCCGACTCCCCTGAACAGCTGCGCGAAGCGTTTATCCGCGCCGATGCGCAGGCCGATGTGGTGATAAGCTCCGGCGGCGTCTCGGTGGGCGAAGCCGATTACACCAAATCGATTCTGGAAGAACTGGGAGAAATCGCTTTCTGGAAGCTGGCCATCAAGCCTGGCAAGCCGTTCGCCTTCGGCAAGCTCAGGCACAGCTGGTTCTGCGGCCTGCCCGGCAACCCGGTTTCTGCGGCGCTGACGTTTTATCAACTGGTGCAGCCGCTGTTGGCGACGCTGAGCGGTAATCCGTCCTCCGGCGCCGCGCCGCGCCTGCGGGTTCGCGCCGCCACGCGGCTGAAAAAATCGCCGGGACGCCTCGACTTCCAGCGCGGCATTCTCGCGCGTAACGCCGAAGGCGACCTGACCGTGTCGACAACCGGCCACCAGGGGTCGCACATTTTCAGCTCCTTTAGCCAGGGCAACTGCTTTATCGTGCTGGAGCGCGATCGCGGCAATGTCGAGGTGGGCGAATGGGTCGAAGTGGAGCCGTTTAATCCGCTGTTCGGAGGCCTGTGATGACAGAGGCGCTGAGCGACCCGGAGATGCTGCGCTACAACCGGCAGATAATTCTGCGGGGGTTTGATTTTGACGGTCAGGAGGCGCTCAAGGGCGCGCGCGTTCTGGTGGTCGGGCTCGGCGGGCTCGGCTGCGCCGCCGCGCAGTATCTGGCGGCGGCCGGTGTCGGCGCCATGACGCTGCTTGATTTCGATACCGTCTCGCTCTCCAACCTGCAGCGCCAGACGCTGCACAGCGAGGCGACCCTCGGCCAGCCGAAAGTCGACTCAGCGCGCGCGGCGCTCAGCAATATCAACCCGCACGTACAGTTCACCTGCATCAATGCGCTGTTAGACGATGACCAGCTGGCGGCGGAAATCGCCGCTCACGATCTGGTGCTGGACTGTACCGACAACGTGCAGATCCGCAACCAGCTTAACGCCAGCTGTTTTCAGCATAAAACGCCGCTGGTTTCCGGCGCCGCCATCCGTATGGAAGGCCAGATCAGCGTCTTCCGCTACGCCGACGGCGAACCGTGCTACCGCTGTCTGAGTCGTCTGTTCGGCGAGAATGCGCTGACCTGCGTCGAAGCGGGCGTGATGGCGCCGCTGGTCGGGGTGATAGGCTCGCTACAGGCGATGGAGGCGATTAAGCTGCTGACCGGGTACGGTACGCCTGCGGCGGGAAAAATCGTGATGTATGACGCAATGACCTGCCAGTTCCGTGAAATGGCGCTGATGCGTAACCCCAACTGCGAAGTGTGTGGGGCTTAACGCCCCTGCCGGGCAAGCGCCTGCGCTGCCCGGCAAGCCCGTCAAATAGAGGTGCGCCCAAACGCGCTCAGCCAGTCCTGCTCGAATTTCGCCACCGCAGCGTCCACCGCCGGAGAGGCGATAAACTGCCGGGCGACGTCCAGCGGCAGGGTAATCGCCCCGCAACCCGCCAGCAGGCAATCCAGCGCCTGACGCGGTGTTTTAAAGCTGGCGGCCAGTACCTTCGCGTGCGGCGCATGCAGCGTCAGCAACTGCTGTAACTCCACTACCGTCTGAATCCCGTCGCCACCCTGCGCATCCACGCGGTTCACATAAGGCGCGACGTACTCCGCCCCGGCCAGTGCCGACAGCATCCCCTGCGCCGCGCCGTACACGGCGGTGCCGAGCGTGGGGATCCCTTCGGCCTTCAGCATTTTTATCGCCGCCAGCCCTTCTGCGGTTACCGGCACTTTCACCACCAGGTCGGGGATAATCGCCCGCAGCGTATGCGCGTCTTCCACCATCCCTTCCGCGGTCGTCGCCATCACCTGAGCAAACAGACGCCCCTTGCCGCCCAGCGCCTCGTGGAGTTCTGGCAACAGGACATCCAGCGGTTTTTTGCTCGCCGCGACAATACTGGGGTTCGTCGTCACGCCCGCCAGCGGGAAAACACGCGCCAGCGCGCTGACGGCGGCAACATCGGACGTATCAAGATAGAGTTCCATGGTCGTTCCTCAAAGTGTGAGATTCTGCATGCTTTAACCCTACCATAGCGAAACCTCTCGTTTAGTTGACTCACATCAAGATAACTTTCATTCGAAAGTAATTTACTCTTTATACGAAAGCTGAGAGGTAACCTATGATCTTCAATATTCAGCGCTACTCCACCCATGACGGACCCGGTATTCGCACCGTGGTCTTCATGAAAGGCTGCTCGCTGGGCTGCCGCTGGTGCCAGAACCCGGAAAGCCGCGCCCGGACGGAGGATGTGCTCCTCGACCCGCGCCTGTGCCTCGACGGCTGCGATCTGTGCCAGAAAGCGGCGCCCGGCGTTATCGAGCGCGCGCTGAACGGGGTCATCATCCACCGCGAAAAACTGAGCGCTGAGCTTATTCCGGCGCTACGAACCTGCTGTCCGACGCAGGCGCTGACCGTCTGCGGCGAAGAAAAAAGCGTCGATGAGATTATGGCGACCGTGCTGCGCGACAAACCGTTCTACGATCGCAGCGGCGGCGGGCTGACCCTGTCCGGCGGCGAACCGTTTATGAACCCGGCGCTTGCCCTTTCGCTACTGAAAGCCAGCCACGACGCCGGTATTCATACCGCCGTGGAAACCTGTCTGCACGTGCCGTGGCGCTACATTGAACCGGCATTGCCCTGTATCGACCTGTTTCTTGCCGACCTTAAACACATCGACCCGACGGTTTTCCAGCAATGGACGGACGGCTCAGCGAAGCGGGTGCTGGATAACCTCAAACGCATCGCTGCCGCCGGTAAAAAGATGACCATCCGCGTGCCGCTGATTCAGGGATTTAACGCCGACGAAGCGTCAATCCGCGCCATTACCGCTTTCGCCGCCGATGAGCTGCACGTGCGCGACATTCACTTTTTGCCGTATCACACGCTGGGCATGAATAAATACAACCTGCTCGGCCTTCCCTATTCCGCCCCTGACAAGCCGCTCGATGCCCCGGAACTGCTGGACGTTGCCCAGCGCATCGCCCGGGAAAAAGGGCTGACTGCGACCTTACGAGGATAACATCATGACCACGCTGACTCTTGATAAACTGACCGACCGCATTCAGGCGCACAAAACCGCGCTGGTGCATATTGTGAAACCGCCGGTGTGTACCGAGCGCGCACAGCACTACACCGAAATGTATCAGCAACATATGGACAAGCCGATCCCGGTGCGCCGCGCGCTGGCGCTGGCGCATCATCTGGCCAAGCGGACCATCTGGATCAAACATGACGAGCTCATCATCGGCAACCAGGCAAGCGAAGTGCGCGCGGCGCCTATTTTCCCGGAATACACTGTCAGCTGGATAGAAAAAGAGATTGATGACCTCACCGATCGTCCTGGCGCCGGTTTTTCCGTGAGTGAAGAGAATAAACGCGTGCTGCATGAGGTATGCCCGTGGTGGCGTGGACAAACCGTACAGGACCGCTGCTACGGCATGTTTACCGATGAGCAAAAAGCGCTGCTGGCGACCGGCATTATCAAAGCCGAAGGCAATATGACCTCCGGCGACGCGCACCTGGCGGTAAACTTCCCGCTGCTGCTGGAAAAAGGCCTCGACGGCCTGCGTGAGAAAGTCGCTGAGCGCCGTTCTCGCATCAACCTGACGGTGCTGGACGATCTGCACGGCGAACAGTTCCTGAAAGGCATTGATATTGTGCTGGAGGCCGTCAGCCGGCACATCACCCGCTTTGCCGACCTCGCGCGTACCCTGGCCGCCAGCGAAGCGCGCGAAACGCGCCGCGACGAGCTGCTGGCGATGGCGGAAAACTGCGACATCATCGCCCACGAGCCACCGAAAACCTTCTGGCAAGCGCTACAGCTGTGCTACTTCATTCAACTGATTCTGCAGATCGAATCCAACGGCCACTCGGTGTCGTTTGGTCGTATGGATCAGTACCTTTATCCGTACTACCGTCGCGACGTCGAGCTGGATCAGTCGCTCGATCGCGAACACGCCATTGAGCTGCTGCACAGCTGCTGGCTGAAGCTGCTGGAGGTGAACAAGATCCGCTCTGGTTCGCACTCGAAAGCCTCCGCCGGCAGCCCGCTGTACCAGAACGTCACCATCGGCGGTCAGAGGTTGGTGGACGGTAAACCGCTGGACGCCGTCAACCCGCTCTCTTACGCCATTCTGGAGTCCTGCGGCCGCCTGCGTTCCACCCAACCAAACCTGAGCGTGCGCTACCACGCCGGGATGAGCAACGATTTCCTCGACGCCTGCGTACAGGTGATCCGCTGCGGTTTCGGTATGCCAGCCTTCAACAACGACGAAATTGTGATTCCGGAATTCATTAAGCTGGGCGTTGAGCCGCAGGATGCCTTTGATTACGCGGCCATCGGCTGCATCGAAACCGCCGTCGGCGGCAAGTGGGGCTATCGCTGCACCGGGATGAGCTTTATCAACTTCGCCCGCGTGATGCTGGCGGCGCTGGAAGGCGGACGCGACGCCACCAGCGGCGAAGTCTTCATGCCACAGGCGAAAGCGCTGTCGGCTGGCACCTTCGCAGGCTTCGACGAGGTAATGGCGGCGTGGGATACGCAGATCCGCTACTACACCCGAAAGTCGATAGAGATTGAATATGTGGTCGACACCATGCTGGAAGAGAACGTGCACGATATTCTCTGTTCGGCGCTGGTCGATGACTGCATAGAGCGGGCGAAGAGCATTAAACAGGGCGGCGCGAAGTACGACTGGGTTTCCGGCCTGCAGGTCGGCATCGCCAACCTCGGCAACAGCCTGGCGGCGGTGAAAAAGCTGGTCTTCGAACAGGGCGCTATCGGCCAGCAACAGCTGGCGGCGGCGCTGGCCGAGGATTTTGACGGCCTGACCCACGAGCAGTTGCGCCAGCGGTTGATCAACGGCGCGCCGAAGTACGGCAACGACGACGACAACGTTGACGCCCTGCTGGTTCGCGCTTATCAGACCTATATCGACGAGCTGAAACAATATCACAACCCGCGCTACGGTCGCGGCCCGATTGGCGGCAATTACTACGCCGGCACCTCGTCCATCTCCGCGAACGTGCCCTTTGGCGCCGCCACCATGGCAACGCCGGACGGTCGTAAGGCGAGAACGCCGCTGGCAGAAGGCGCAAGCCCGGCCTCCGGTACCGATCACCTGGGGCCGACGGCGGTTATCGGTTCGGTCGGTAAATTGCCGACGGCGGCGATTCTCGGCGGCGTACTGCTCAACCAGAAGCTAAACCCGGCGACGCTCGATAACGACAGCGACCGCCAGAAGCTGATGGTGCTGCTGCGGACCTTCTTTGAGGTGCATAAAGGCTGGCATATCCAGTACAACATCGTTTCGCGCGAAACCCTGCTGGATGCCAAAAAGCATCCTGACCAGTACCGCGATCTGGTCGTACGGGTCGCGGGATACTCCGCCTTCTTCACCGCGCTGTCGCCGGATGCGCAGGACGACATTATCGCCCGTACGGAGCATACGCTGTAATCTCTTTGCCCGGTGGCGCGACGCTACCGGGCTTTTTGCTTTCATTCGAAATAAATTTGTGATTCCCATCACCTTGTAATTAGAATGTTGCTGGTCGCAGTCACAGCCAGGAGCCTTCGTATGACCGTTAAAGTTATCGTCACAGACATGGACGGAACTTTTCTTAATGATGCCAAGCAGTACCACCGTGAACGCTTTTTGGCGCAGTTCGAACAGTTAACGCAGCGCGGCATTGAATTCGTCGTCGCCAGCGGCAACCAGTACTACCAGCTTATCTCCTTCTTCCCGGAAATCCGCGATCGCATCTCCTTCGTGGCAGAAAACGGCGCGCTGGTGTACATGCACGGGCAGGAGTTATTCCACGGCGAATTGACGCGCCATGAATCCCGGATAGTCATCGGCGAACTGCTGAAAGACCCGCAACTTAACTTCGTGGCCTGCGGCCTGGAAAGCGCATACATCAGCGACAACGCGCCTGAAGCCTTCGTGGCGCTGATGGCAAAGCATTACCACCGCCTGAAGCCGGTTGCCCGCTACGGCGATATCGACGACACGCTGTTTAAATTCTCGCTGAACCTGCCGGACAGCGAGATCCCGCAGCTTATCGATAAGCTCCACGTGTCGCTCGACGGGATTATGAAGCCGGTCACCAGCGGATTTGGGTTCGTCGACCTGATTATCCCCGGCCTGCATAAAGCCAACGGCATCAGCCGTCTGCTTAAGCGCTGGCAGTTGTCGCCGCAGCAGTGCGTCGCCATTGGCGACAGCGGCAACGATGCCGAAATGCTGAAGCTGGTGAAATACGCTTTTGCCATGGGCAATGCGGGGCAAAGCATTAAAGACATCGCCCGCTATCAGACCGATGACAACAACCACGACGGCGCGCTGAATGTCATTCAGGCCGTACTGGACAACGCTTCTCCTTTCGACGCCTGACCCTGCCCGCCGGGGCTGACTCCCCGGCAATCGCCTCATTATGTTTTTTAACTTGCATTAACTTAATTTTAACTTAAAGTGACATATGTAAGTTAAATTACTTTCGAATGAAAGATTGAGAGGTCATCATGGCGCTTACCTTTACCCACGACACCCTGCCCGCCGATCACAAAACGGCGATCCGTGATATGAAAAAGATCCTGCGCGCGCAGATTGGCGACGTGCAGGCGGTATTCGACAAACTGACGGCCCGCATCGAAACCCGGCTGGGGGAAATTGACCGTCTGAAAGCGGCGGGCGACCCGGTATGGCCGGTGATCCCGTTTGCCGATCTCGCCGATGGCCGCATCACTGAAGCGCAGCGTGAAGCGGTTAAGCGTCGCGGATGTGCGGTCATCAAAGGTCACTTCCCCCGCGAACAGGCGCTGGGCTGGGACCGCGCGATGCTGCAGTACCTTGATAACAACCATTTCGACGATATTTATAAAGGGCCAGGTGACAATTTTTTCGGCACGCTGACGGCGTCTCGCCCGGAAATCTATCCGATCTACTGGTCCCAGGCGCAGATGCAGGCGCGACAAAGCGACGAAATGGCGATGGTACAGTCATTCCTTAACCGCCTGTGGCGTTTCGAAACCGACGGCAAACGCTGGTTTGACCCCGACGTCAGCGTGATTTATCCGGACCGTATCCGCCGCCGCCCGCCGGGCACCACCTCGAAAGGACTGGGGGCGCACACCGACTCCGGCGCGCTGGAGCGCTGGTTGCTGCCCGCGTACCAGCAGGTGTTTAAAAACGTGTTTAACGGCGACATCGACCGCTACGACCCGTGGGATGCCGCTCACCGCACGGACGTCGAAGAGTACACCGTGGATAACACCACCAAATGTTCGGTCTTCCGCACCTTCCAGGGCTGGACGGCGCTGTCGGATATGATCCCGCATCAGGGGTTGCTGCACGTGGTGCCTATCCCGGAAGCGATGGCCTACATCCTGCTGCGCCCGCTGCTGGACGATGTGCCGGAGGACGAACTGTGCGGCGTGGCGCCGGGGCGCGTACTGCCGGTTTCCGGGCAGTGGCACCCGCTGCTTATCCGCGCGCTGACCTCCATCCCGGCGCTGGAAGCGGGAGACTCCGTCTGGTGGCACTGCGACGTTATCCACTCCGTGGCACCGGTCGCCGACCAACAGGGCTGGGGCAACGTGATGTATATTCCGGCCGCGCCGATGTGCGCAAAAAATCTGGCCTATGCCCACAAGGTCAAGGCGGCGCTGGAAAAAGGCGTGTCCCCGGGCGATTTCCCGCGCGAGGACTACGAGGCGAAATGGCAGGATCGTTTCACCCTTTCCGACCTTAACCGCCACGGCAAACGCGCACTGGGTATGGACGGTTAGTCGTCGTAGAGCCCTTCCCGCTGTACGGTGGTGCGCCGGTTTCCCGGACGTATCCGCCGTACTGAGTCTCTCACCGCCAGCTCGCCGTGCAGCAGTAGCGAACCGCACGGCGCCTGCGGACGGATCAGCCGCTGCTGTAACATATGCACTGCTTCTGTTCCCAGTTCATCACGCGGCACATGCACCGCCGTCAGCGGCACATCCTGGATGGTGGCAAGATTAAAGCCGTCGATACTCATCACCGACACATCCTGCGGCACCCGCAGCCCGCGCTGCTGCAGGGCGTTAATCGTCCCCGCGGCCATAAAATCGCCGCCCACCAGGAACGCAGTGGGCAGCGGTTTGCCCTTTTGCGCATCCAGCCAGTGCCCGACGCTCTCCTCGGTTTCCCTGGCGCTGAAGCTCGGGACGGTGATGAGATCCCGGGCATCCAGGAAACGCAGGTTCTGCGCACGCCAGGCCTCTTTAATCCCCACCAGCCGGAGATCCATGGTGTAACGACGCAGGCACATAACGTTCATCACCGCCCGGTGCCCCATATCAAACAGATAACGGGCGGCGCACTGCCCGATCAGCCGGTGATCGGGGGCGATCGACGGTAGACGCATGCGTTCATCGCGGCAGTTGATCAGCACGCAGGGTTTGGCGAAATCGGCGGCCAGCGAGTGAATATGGGGGTCATCAATACCCAGCAGCACCGCCGCCTGGGTTTCCGCCTCGTTCATCCGCGCCAGAAACAGGTTGGCGTCGCTGTCGTTTTCCTCCAGCGCACAATAACGCAGCCGCACCTCATGGGCCGCCAGCGCTTTGTTGATACTCTGGATAACGCGGTAGTAAAAGATGTCGGACCGCTCATCGAAGGCCCGCTGCGGTGCAAAGACCACCAGGCTGTTGAGCAGCATACGTCCGGCCGCCATGCCGTCCATCACGCCCAATTCGCGCGCGCAAGCCAGTACCCGGTGACGCGCCTTTTCACTGGTATTGGCTTTCCCCGCCAGTACGCGCGATACGGTGCTGGCCGACAACCCGGTACGTTCGGCAATGTCGGCGATTTTGAGCTTTTTGTCCAATTTGTGATCTACCCCCACTTTGAAAATGAAAAAATTTTCACAGTCACTTATGGTTGCTAATGCTGAATTGATAGCGCTTTAAACGCAGTATAACGGCGCACAATGAAAGAAATTGCATAATTTACGCTATTGCAGGTGGTTTTTCTGTCCTACCCTAAATTGGACTGACAACTTCCATACTAGTTATACGGAATGTCGGGAAAAGAAAATCGATAATTTTCAATTAAATAAAAAACTGGTGTGACAACTCACGGAATGAGCAGGCCACCTTACCCCCTACAAACCGTCTTATGGAGATTTCTATGAGCCAAGGCGTTAACAACAACATGGCGGCCAGCAAAACCCGTCGCGTAGTGAAAAACCTGCGCTGGTGGGTACTTATTCTTTTCTTACTCGGCGTGACCGTTAACTACATTACGCGCAACTCTCTGGGCATCCTCGCGCCGGAACTGAAAACCAGTCTTGGCATCACCACCGAGCAATACTCGTGGATCGTCGGCGCGTTTCAGCTCGCCTATACCCTGTTCCAGCCGCTGTGCGGTTGGTTAATTGACGTCATCGGCCTGAAGCTGGGCTTTATGGTTTGCGCGGTACTGTGGGCAATTGCCTGTATCGCCCACGCCGGAGCGGGAAACTGGCTGCATCTGGCCCTGCTACGCTTTTTTATGGGCGGAGCGGAAGCTGCCGCTACGCCTGCAAACGCCAAGACTATCGGCGAGTGGTTCCCGAAATCAGAGCGCCCTATCGCTGCCGGTTGGGCAGGCGTCGGTTTCTCCATCGGCGCGATGCTGGCGCCGCCAATCATCTATTTTGCCCACGCCTCTTTTGGCTGGCAGGGCGCGTTCATGTTTACCGGCGTGCTGGCGCTTGTCTGGGTCGTCCTGTGGTGGGCGTTTTACCATAACCCGGAAAAACACCCGAACCTGGGCAGCGACGAGCTGAACTACATTAAGCAGGATAACGAACCGCCTGCCGTGAAACTGCCCTTCTTAACCGCGCTGAAAACCGTCTCGAAAAATAAACGCTTTTACGGTATCGCCATCCCGGCGTTTATGGCCGAGCCCGCCTGGGCCGTGCTGAGCTTCTGGGTGCCGCTGTACCTGGCGAAAGAGCACGGTATGGATCTGAAGCAAATCGCCATGTTCGCCTGGCTGCCGTTCCTTGCCGCCGATCTCGGCAGCGTCGCCAGCGGCTATTTAACCAAGCTGTACACCCGTCTGTTCGGCTACTCGCGCGTTAACTCGGTTATCGCCAGCTCCGTCACCGGCGCCTTCCTGATGATCTCTCTGGCGATTGTCGCCATTACCCGTGACCCGTATATCACCATTGTGCTTATCTCCATCGGCGGTTTCGGCCACCAGATCATCTCCTGCATGCTGAGCGCGCTGGTCGTGGAGTCCTTCGATAAAGGTCAAATGGCGACCGTCAACGGGATGCGCGGCTCTGCGGCGTGGATCGCAAGCTTCCTGTTTTCACTGTTAATCGGGGTGACTGCCGACAAGATAGGCTTCAACCCGCTATTTATTGCCATGGGCTTCTTTGACCTGATTGGCGCATTTTTCCTGGTTGCATTTATAGCTGAACGTCGCGCTAAGCGCGCCTGAGAGTGGAAGTAGATAATGAAAACGCTTAAACACTGGAGTTTTGAAAAACAGTCGGCCCATCATCTGGAGCTGTTGGTCGACGGGCAGCACACGCTGTGTCTGTATGTGCTCGAAGAAAATCTGTTCCGCGTGTTGCTCAAACGCAAAGGCGAGCTGGCGCTGGACCGAACCTGGAGCATCGCCCCGGGTCAGGATGTGCCGTGGGAAGGCCGCTCCCGTGACGATTTGAGCGGTTTCACCCTGCCGGGCTGGACGCTGGAGCAGCAGGGCGACAGCCTGACCATCGCCACCTCACAGCTGCGCGTCACCGTCCACCAGCCGCTGTGGCTGGAATGGCACTATCGCAACGACGCAGGCGAGTGGCAATTCCTGACCTGCGACCGCCCCACCAGCGCCTATCTGCAAAACGCGCACGGCGACGGCGTCGCGCACTATATGAACCGCCGCAAGGACGAGCGTTTCTATGGTCTGGGCGAGAAGGCCGGCTGTCTGCAACGTACCGGAAAACGCTATGAGATGCGTAATCTGGACGCCATGGGCTATAACGCCGCCAGCACCGACCCGCTGTACAAGCATATCCCGTTCACTATCGCCCGTTGCGATGACGTGAGCTACGGTCTGTTCTACGACAACCTCAGCAGTTGCTGGCTGGATCTGGGCAACGAGATCGATAACTACCACACCGCCTACCGCCGCTGGCAAGCGGAAGCCGGTGATATTGATTACTACATTTTTACCGGCAAGCGGGTGCTGGACGTTACCAAAGCGTTTGTCCGCCTGACCGGCAAGACGCTGTTCGGGCCGAAATGGAGCCTCGGCTACAGCGGCTCAACCATGCACTACACCGATGCGCCGGATGCGCAGAACCAACTGATGAACTTTATTCGCCTGTGCGAAGAGCATGCCATTCCGTGCGACTCGTTCCAGCTCTCCTCCGGCTATACCTCGATTAACGGCAAGCGCTATGTCTTTAACTGGAACCACGACAAAGTGCCGCAGCCGAAGGCGATGAGCCAGGCATTCCACGACGCTGGGTTGAAACTGGCAGCCAACATTAAACCGTGTTTGCTGCAAGATCATCCGCGCTATCATGAGGTTGCCGCTCGCGGGCTGTTCATTCGCGACTCCGAATCCGACACGCCGGAACGCTCAAGTTTCTGGGATGACGAAGGGTCGAACCTCGACTTCACCAACCCGGACACCGTCGCCTGGTGGCAGGAAGGCGTTACCACCCAACTGCTGGAAATGGGTATCGACGCTACCTGGAACGACAACAACGAGTTTGAGGTATGGGACGGCGAAGCGCGCTGCCACGGTTTCGGCAACGAAATTGCCATCAAACACATTCGCCCGGTGATGCCGTTGCTGATGATGCGTGCCTCTATGGAGGCGCAGCAGCGTTTTGCCCCGGATAAACGCCCGTATCTTATCTCCCGTTCCGGCTGCGCCGGGATGCAGCGCTACGTACAAACCTGGAGCGGCGATAACCGCACTAACTGGGAGACGCTGCGCTACAACACCCGAATGGGCGTCGGGATGAGCCTGTCGGGGCTGTTCAATGTGGGTCATGATGTCGGCGGTTTTTCTGGCGATAAGCCGGATGCCGAACTGTTTGTGCGCTGGGTACAAAATGGCGTGATGCATCCGCGTTTTACCATCCATTCATGGAATGACGACCACACGGTTAACGAGCCGTGGATGTATCCGGGCGTCACGCCGGCGATTCGCAGCGCCATTGAGCTTCGCTACCGTCTGCTGCCCTATCTTTATACCCTGCTGTGGCAGGCGCATGCCGACGATGAGCCGATGCTGCGCCCGACGTTCCTCGACAACGAGCACGATGCGCAAACCTTCGAGGAATGCGACGACTTCCTGCTGGGACGGGATATTCTGGTGGCAAGCGTGGTAGAGCCAGGGCAGCGCGAGCGCCAGGTCTGGCTGCCGGATAATGAAACCGGTTGGTACGATTTTTACACGCACGCGTGGTTCTCCGGCGGCCAGTGGATTACCGTCGATGCGCCGCTGGAAAAACTGCCGCTGCTGGTGCGTGCTGGCGCCGGTCTGCCGCTCAGCGAACGTATTACTCACGTCAATGCGGCAAGAGATGACGCGCGCGAACTGAAATTGTTCCCGGTAAAAGGCCTCGGCCGTACGTCCGGGCTGCTGTTTGAGGATGACGGCGAAAGCTGGGGTTATCAGCGCGACAATGCGCTGTGGCTGGAATGGGAGATGGTGTGCGACAGCGCGACCATCAACCTGAAGATAGCGACGCGCGGCGATTATCGTCCGGCGTGGAAAGCGCTGAAACTGTCGTTACCGGCGGGAGAAAAACGGACGTTACGGGTGAATGGCGTTGAAGGGAGTGAATGGGTGCTGTAGTGCGTAATTGCCGGGTGGCGGCTTCGCCTTACCCGGCCTACAACTCAGGAGAGCAGGCCCGGTAAGCGTAGCCACCGGGCCTTTTTTTAGCCTTCGATCCCTTTACTACGCAGGTAATCTTCGTAATTACCCGTGAAGTCCACCACGCGCTCTGGCGTGATCTCAATGACGCGGGTCGCCAGCGATGAAACGAACTCACGGTCGTGAGAAACGAAGATTAGCGTGCCCTGATACAGTTCCAGCGCCATGTTCAGCGATTCGATAGATTCCATATCCAGGTGGTTGGTCGGTTCGTCCATCACCAGAATGTTCGGCTTTTCCATCATCAGCTTGCCAAACAGCATACGCCCCTTCTCACCACCTGAAAGCACCTTCGCCGGTTTCTTGATATCGTCCTGGCTGAACAACAGACGGCCGAGAATACTGCGTACCGCCTGCTCATCGTCGCCTTCCTGTTTCCACTGGCTCATCCAGTCGAAGACGGTCAGGCCATTTTCGAACTCATACTCATGGTCCTGCGCGTAGTAGCCAATCTGTGCGTTTTCGGACCACTTCACAGTACCGTTATCCGGCGTCATCTCGCCCACCAGCGTTTTCAGCATGGTGGATTTACCCACGCCGTTTGCGCCGAGGATGGCAATTTTCTCGCCCACTTCCAGCAGCAGGTTGAAGTTTTTGAACAGCGGGCCTTCATCAAAACCTTTGGCCAGCGCCTCCACTTCCAGCGCGTTGCGGAACAGTTTTTTATCCTGTTCAAAGCGGATGAACGGGTTCTGGCGGCTGGAGGCTTTCACCTCTTCCAGCTTGATCTTGTCAATCTGACGAGCACGCGAGGTGGCCTGACGGGATTTAGAGGCGTTGGCGCTAAAGCGGCTGACAAAGGACTGCAGGTCGGCAATTTGCGCTTTTTTCTTGGCGTTATCGGCCAGCAGGCGTTCGCGCGCCTGAGTTGCCGCGGTCATGTACTCATCGTAGTTGCCCGGGTACACGCGCAGTTCGCCGTAGTCGAGATCCGCCATGTGGGTGCAGACCATATTCAGGAAGTGACGGTCGTGCGAGATGATTATCATGGTGCTGTCACGATCGTTCAGCGTCTGCTCCAGCCAGCGGATGGTATCGATATCCAGGTTGTTGGTTGGTTCATCGAGCAGCAGAATGTCCGGATTAGAGAACAGCGCCTGCGCCAGAAGCACACGCAGTTTCCAACCTGGCGCCACTTCGCTCATCGGGCCGTAATGTTGTTCAACCGGAATCCCGACGCCCAGCAGCAGTTCACCGGCGCGCGCTTCGGCGGAATAACCGTCCATTTCACCGTATTTTACTTCCAGATCGGCAACTTTGTAGCCATCTTCCTCGCTCATTTCTGCAAGGCTGTAAATGCGGTCACGCTCCTGCTTCACTTCCCACAGCTCGCCGTGACCCATAATGACGGTATCCAGAACGGTGAAAGATTCGAAAGCGAACTGATCCTGGCGCAACTTACCGATGCGCTCATTAGGATCGAGAGAGACGTTACCCAGCGTCGGTTCTAAATCGCCGCCGAGAATTTTCATAAAAGTGGATTTACCGCTGCCGTTGGCGCCAATCAGGCCGTAACGGTTGCCGCCGCCAAATTTAACGGAGATATTTTCAAACAGCGGCTTACTGCCGAATTGCATGGTAACGTTGCTGGTAACTAACACGGGCGTATCCTGAAAGATGTGACAAACGGCGTATTTTGCCACAGTTCTGAATTAAAATCGCCCTGCCTTTAGCCCGGCTATACTGACAGTAACGCGAAAAAGTGTGATTTAATCCACATCTGATTTCCCTGTTCGGTGGAATGCACATATAATGCGCTCCCATCTAACGCCCGACTTTACAACCAACAGCCTGTAAGGCTCTGATACTTCACTTAACATGAAAATGAAACTATCGATGTTTTTCGCGGCGGCGTTCGCCGTAGTGGGCTTTTGCAATAGCGCATCAGCCGTCACTTACCCGCTACCGACAGATGGCAGCCGTCTGATTGGTCAGAACCAGGTGATCACCATCCCGGAAGATAACAAGCAGCCGCTGGAGTACTTTGCTGCCGAGTATCAGATGGGTCTGTCCAACATGACCGAAGCGAACCCGGGCATCGATGTGTATCTGCCGAAAGGCGGTAGCGTGCTGAACATTCCCCAGCAGTTGATCCTGCCGGACACCCCGCACGAAGGTATCGTCATCAACAGCGCCGAAATGCGTCTGTACTACTACCCTAAAGGCACCAACACGGTTATCGTGCTGCCGATCGGCATCGGTCAGTTGGGTAAAGACACGCCGATCAACTGGACAACCACTGTAGAGCGTAAGAAAGCCGGTCCAACCTGGACGCCGACGGCTAAAATGCACGCGGAATATATTGCCGCTGGCAACCCGCTGCCAGCCGTTGTCCCTGCAGGCCCGGATAACCCGATGGGTCTGTACGCGCTGTATATTGGCCGCCTGTATGCGATTCACGGCACCAACGCGAACTTCGGTATCGGTCTGCGCGTAAGCCATGGCTGCGTACGCCTGCGTAACGATGACATCAAATTCCTGTTCCAGAACGTGCCTGTCGGCACGCGCGTACAGTTTATCGATGAAGCGGTGAAAGCGACCACGGAGCCAGACGGCAGCCGCTATGTAGAAGTTCACAACCCACTGTCCACCACCGAAGCCCAGTTCACTCACGGTGAAACCGTGCCAGTGACGCTGAACAACGCGGTGCAAACCGTAACCAGTCAGGCCGACGTTGACCAGAATGTACTGAACCAGGCAATCCAGAACCGTTCTGGTATGCCAGTACGTCTGAACTAACGCTTCAGAGATATAACGTTATATAAAATACCTCGGATATTTCCGGGGTATTTTTTTGGTTCACGCTAATCCGCGATAAACCAAACCTCAGCCGTTATTCACAATGACAATACCACCGTGATCGTAGCGGTAATGACAGTGCGCATACTCCAGCGGCGTGCCATCCTCCAGATAAATCACCTGCTCCACCTCCAGAATCGGGTCGCTTTCGCTGCAGATAAGATGCTGCTGGTCCAGCGCATCCGGTTTGATTGCGCGCACCACCCGGTAAGAGCCCATAATTTTTAACCCCACGCTCTCCTGCACGTAACGAAACACCGAGCTTTCAAGGTGACTTTTATTCAGACCCGGAACCAGATTTACCGGCATGACGGTCGCATCCAGCGACACCGGCTCGTCGTTTAATAAACGCAGGCGGACAAAGTCGTACACTGGCGAATCGGCATTAATAAGCAGCGACGCCTGCTCTTTTTCACTGGGGAAGCGCAACTCAAAGCGGACAACCCGACTGGCGACCGTGCCCAGATGCTCCCAGGTTTTGGTCGCGCCGAAGTAGTCGCTGCCACAGAGATCCCACTGTGATAGCTGCAGAAAATTCTTGCGCACGAAGGTCCCCTGCCCCTGGCGGGTATATATCAGCCCTTCAACGATAAGCTGGCGCATCGCCTGCTGGATGGTCATCCTGCTGGTCTGGAACTCTGCCGCCAGCGCGAGCTGATCGGGCAATGGCTCGGTTGCGGAATACTGCTGGCTGATAATGCGTTTCTTAATCTCGCGCGCAATCGTCAGATACTTCGCCGCCATTGCCCTTCCTTCTTTGATTCAATTATCCCATTGTTTTTAAAGCCACTCTCTCAGCATTTTTGAGGAAAGGCCGGTAGAAGAATACACCAACGATGCTGATTATCAACTGGACCACCCGCACTGCCGAACCCGCCAGACCGGCCAGAGGAAAAATCAGCATGACCGCGGTGGACTACATCTCCTCGCCGTTACTGTGAATCGCCCGTTTTAACCATGCATAGCTCTTCTTCGGCACGCGCTTGAGATCTTTCAGGTCGTGATTTTCACGGTTAACGTAAACCACGCCGTAGCGCTTACGCATATCGCCCTGCGAACTGAGAATGTCGATAAGCCCCCATCCGAGGTAACCGATAACCTGGGCACCATCCTCAAACATCGCGTCTTTCATGGCGTTGATATGATCGCGGTGGTATGCGATACGGTAATCATCCTCCACCGGATTGACGCCATCCCACGACTCAATCACCCCAATACCGTTCTCAATGGGGAATACCGGCAGTCGCCAGTCGTTGTAATAACGGGTGATAATAGTGCGAAAACCCAGCGAATCTATCTGCCAGTTCCACTCGGTCGCCTGCAGATGCGGGTTACGCTTATCACCGTGCAACATGTAGTTATTTACCGCGGTACCCGGCGGAATGGCGTCGCTGTCGAGGGATTTACTGGCGTAGTAGCTAAACGCCATATAGTCGTTTTTGGTCTGCGCCAGAACCGCCAGATCCTCATCCCGATACAGGTCGCGAAAGCCTTCTCGTTCGACCAGCGCCATGACTTCAGGGCTGTACCCTTCGCCGGCGAATACCCGTAACAGATTCTGGTTAAAAAACTCATCGACCTGCTGGGCGCAGAAGATGTCGCGCGGCTTACAGGTCGCCGGATAGACCAACGCATGCGCCAGCATTCCGCCCATCAGTTGCCCCGGCTTGTGCTGGTGCAGGTAATGGGTCAGGTGGGCGTGCGCCATCATCACGTGATGCTGGATGGCGTAAAGGTCACGCAGGGTTTTATCGCCGCGCATATAGCCCGAAATACAAAACGCCTCCGGCATGTGGTAGAGGTTCTGTTCGTTAAAGGTCAGCCACCATTTCACTTTGTCGCCGTAGCAGTCGATCATTTTCTGACCGTAGCGGATAAACGCTTCCATCACCCGACGATCGGTAAAACCGTTGTAGGTCTCAGCGAGGTGCAACGGCATATCGAAGTGGTACAGGCAGATCATCGGTTCAATGCCGCGGGCGATCAGGTCATCGATAAAACGGTGATAAAACGCAATGCCCTCTTCATTAAACGCGCCATCGCCAGTAGGACAGACGCGGCTCCAGGCTATCTGAAAGCGGTAGCAGTTCATCCCAAGATCTTTCATCAGGTCGAAATCTTCCTGATAGCGGTGGTATGAATCAGTCGCTACCTTCCAGTCGGAGGCGAACTCGCCGGGTTCGCGAATATCGTAAACCGACATCCCCTTCCCTCCCTCATTCCATGCGCCTTCGGTCTGCATGCTGGACACCGAGTTGCCCCATAAAAATCCTGCTGGCAATGTGCTCATTCCGTCACTTCCTTATATGACTAGTCATTTAAATGAAATGACCAGTCATATAAACAAAAATGACAATTCAGGCAAAGAGGCTGTGCGGAATTTGTGAGCAGTTTCGAAAAGAAAAAGCCGATTTCGCCGACATTCAGGCTCGCACGATCCTAACGAAGGCAGACGAGCAGCAGGTAACCTACCACGGCTGCCCACAGCAGCATCGGTAATGAGTAGAGGTGAAAACGCCACCAGATGCGTCGGTCGTTAGCCATGCGCAGGGCTATCAGATTCGCAAGCGACCCCGGCAGCAGGCCGAATCCGCCAACGTTGACCGCCCATGCCAGCAGCAAGGAAGGAGAAACATAGTTAAGCAACAGGATAGTCGATGGCACATTGCTTATGACTTGCGACAGTCCTATCGCCGTCAGCCACAACCGGACGTCGCCATACTGGCCGATGTCGCTCAACAGCGTTTGCAGCAACGGAAGCTGGGTAAGCAGAGAGACATCGATAAACATCGCCATAAAGACCAGCAGCAGCGTCCAGTCGACGCTGAGCACCACTTTTCTTTCCAGGGCAAGGAAACCCGCCACCAGCAGAGCAAGCCCTCCAAGCTCAAGACGGAGTTCCAGCGCCAGCAAAAAGATAAGGTAGAAGGCAAGGCAGCTCCACACCAGCTTCGGTTGCCACGGCGGCATCCGGTCGGCGCTCTGGTAATGCAGCGCTTTCGCCGGAAAGCAAAACCAGCACAGCGCGACAAGCGTCAGCACCATCACCAGCGACAGCGGCGCCATCTGCCCGCTGAAGGCGGTGAACGACAGCCCGGAGCGTCCCCACAGCAAGATGTTTTGCGGGTTGCCAATCGGCGTCAGCAACGATCCGGCATTTACCGCCAGGGCTTCAAAAATGATCAGCCGGTTAATCGGTATCGCACACCATTTCTTGAGCGTAATGGTTAACGGCACCACGATAAACAGCGCCACGTCGTTGGTCAGAAACGTCGACAACAGCGCTGCGGCGAGCAGCAGAAACAGCGCCAGCTGGCGTTCGGTGACGAAACGCCGCACCATTTTTCGCCCCACCACGTCAAAGTAGCCGCTCAGCTCAACGCCTTTAGTGAGCAGCATCAGGCCGCTCAGGGTAACAATAGTGTGCCAGTCGATGGCGGTCAGCCACGCGGCGGGATGAAACGGCAGCCAGACGCTGAGCAGAACGCCCGTCAGCACCAGCAGATGCAAAAAGCGGTCATGGCGCAGCGACCGCAAAAACGGCAACGTCATGGCAATTGTTGTTCAGCGGCGAGCGTGAACTGGCGAAAGCGTTCAAGCGTCTCTTCACTGACATGGTGCTCCATCCCCTCGGCGTCCCGGCGGGCAATTTCCGGACTTACACCAATGACCCGTAAAAAGTTTTCGACTATATGGTGACGTTCGCGGCTTTCCTGCGCCAGCTTTTCACCTTCGGGGGTCAGAAAAACGCCGCGCCAGGGGATCTGCTCGATAAGCCCTACCCCGGCGAGTCGTTTGAGCATTTTGGCGACGGTGGGTTGTGAAACGCCTAAACGCGCCGCCATATCCACCTGGCGCGCTTCGCCCACTTCGCGGATAAGATCGGAAATCAGCTCAACGTAATCATCAATCAGCTCGCGGCGGTGCGCTTCACGCACCTGGCGAAACCCTTCGACATGCTCTTCGACATTCACTAATTGCGTCACTTTTTTTGTTCCTGGCGTGCCCGGGCGACGGCTCATTTTGCTTCCTCATCATGGTGACGCGTCAAAGCGTCTTATAAAGGTACCCCCATTGTAAAGGATTGGCCTCAGAGCACAAAAAATTCACGTTTTAGCCATAGCTATACAACATAGCCTGTGCTATATCTGTATGTAATACGAACATTCCTTCACGGAACGAAGGTGCGGAAAGGTTCAGGAGGCCCTATGAACGAACTGAAGAGGTGCTTACGGGTGTTTAGCCATTCTCCTTTTAAGGTACGCCTGATGTTGGTCAGCATGCTGTGCGACATCATCAACGGCAAACCTCAGCAAAATAAGCCATCCCACTGATGCGGCGTCGCGGTACGCCGCTTCATTTTTCTGTCATCTGAAGGTGGAATACTGACTGTTTTTCCCACAAAACCCCTCTTTTTTTCCGGATTTGCAATCTTCCTCCCAAAACAATTTGTTATAGACAGTTGATCTTCTCCTCCATCAAATTTATCTTCTAGCGACACCTGCTGCTCCTGCGCCTCGTTGAACCCCTTCTACACGCACTGCCCGGCAGTTTTAATCCCTTGACGCCAGGGGACGCACATGGCGGTTTTTTTGATTGTGACTTATGAATATTACCCTGAAAGAATCGCTGGCTGCGCGTGGCCTGGCGTTAAGCCCATGGACCGGATTTTACGTTTTACAGTCGTTGCTGATTAATCTGGCACTCGGGTACCCTTTCAGCCTGCTTTATACCTTCGCTTTTGCTGGCGTCTTGCATCTGCTGTGGCGGGCCGCCCCGCGCGTGCAAAAAACGCTGCTCGCCGTCATCTCTCTGATTGCGGCCTTTTATTACCCGTTTGCTCAGGCCTACGGCGCCCCCAATTTCAATACGTTGCTGGCACTTCATTCCACTAACGTTGAAGAATCCACCGAGATACTGACCATATTTCCGTGGTACAGCTACTTTATTGCGGTCTTTATTTTCATCCTTGGCGTCGTTGCCTTTCGCCGCAAGCATCATGAAGAAAAACGCCCGTGGAGCAAAATCGAGCTGCTGTGCTTACTGTTTTGCATCGGCACCGCCTTTGTCAGACCGGTTCAGGAAATCGCGTGGGACGGCGTTTTTCGTATCAGCAAAGTCGGCTATCCGGTCGCGCGCTTTGCCCATGATGTCGTGGTCAGCAACCAGCAGGTTCTGGACGAACAGGCGCGCCTGGCGCAGTTTGCCGACCAGAAAGACACCTGGAACGTGGTGGCGGTAAAACCGAAGTATCACACCTATGTCGTGGTCATTGGTGAAAGCGCGCGCCGCGATGCGCTCGGCGCGTTCGGCGGCCACTGGGATAACACGCCGTTTGCCAGCCATGTCAACGGCACTCTGTTTGCCGATTACATTGCCGCCAGCGGCTCGACGCAAAAATCGCTGGGCCTGACCCTCAACCGGGTCGTGGACGGCAAGCCGCTGTATCAGGATAACTTTGTCACCCTCGCCAACCGCGCCGGTTTCCAGACCTGGTGGTTCTCCAACCAGGGACAAATCGGCCAGTACGATACGGCAATAGCCAGCATCGCCAAGCGTGCCGATGAGGCGCATTTTCTGAAAAGCGGTGATTTCGAAGCGGATAAAAATACCCGTGATGACGACCTGCTGAAAATGACCGCCCAGGTGCTGTCGACGCCGCGTACGCAGCCACAGCTGATCGTTTTACACCTGATGGGTTCGCATCCTCAGGCTTGCGATCGCACCCAGGGTAAATATGACGTTTTCGTGCAGTCGAAAGAAACATCCTGTTACTTGTACAGCATGACGCAAACCGACGATCTGCTCAGCAAACTTTATGCGCAGTTACGTAATACCGGCGAGAGTTTCTCAATGGTCTACTTCTCCGACCACGGTCTGGCGTTCAAAGAACGGGGTAAAGAGGTGCAGTATCTGGCGCACGATGACAAGTTCCAGCAGAACTTCCAGGTGCCGTTTATGGTGCTCTCCAGCGATGATAAAACCCACCGCGTCATTAAAGCGCGCCGCTCCGCGAATGATTTCCTGCGCTTTTTCTCGCAGTGGACCGGTATTCAGGCAAAAGAAATCGCCAGCCCCTACCGCTTTATCTCAGAACAGAAAGCCAGTCCGGTCTATATCACCAACTTCCAGCTGCAGAAGGTGGACTTCAACCACCTCGGCACCGACCTCTTTTCCACTAAGAGCCGTTAACGCTCCGGCTTACAGGCAAAAAAAATCCGCCCAAAATGGGCGGATTTTTATTATCACCGAAGTGATTAGAAACGGTAACCAACGCCTGCGATCCAGGTGCCAACGTCAACGCTACGAATACGAGACTGCTCGTAGGAGAAGTCCAGAGCAACGTTTTCGATCGGGTTGAACTGAACGCCTGCGCCGTAGGAGAAACCATAGTCGCTGGTGTCAGCTTTATCTACCGGGAAGTTAGTAGACTGGAATTTACCGTAGCCCAGGCCCACTACGCCGTAGACGCTCGCCCAATCGTTGATGCGGTAAGCCGGACCAGCAGTGATACCGTAGTACTGAGATTTGTTGTAAGAGCCGCCGTCGGTGTTGTTTTTCTCGGTGTAGGTGAAGGAACCGATCACGCCGAGCGGGCTGTTGTCCTGCTCGTAGCGGTATTTCAGGTTGAAACCGTTCGCTTTGTTAACAACGCCCTGCATATCGCTCTGAGCGTAACCACCGGTAACGGTAGAAGTGCTTGCTACTGCGGAACCTGCGGAAACAGCCAGAACTGCGGCCAGTGCTGAAAGACATGCAATTTTTTTCATAACCACCTCAAATGTGCTTCAAGTAAATCCTAAGTTTTAAATATATCAAAAATTGTTAAGAAACTCTTTGTGATTGATGTTGTCTAACGGGTGCTTTCATGTAACCAAATGTTTCCATGATTGACTATCCCTTTCAAAAATCAGCCACTTTCACGCATTATTCGCCATTATGGCGCGTAAGGAACGGCACGCTCATCCAGATTAATCCTAATCTGGTAGTGAAATATCCCATCAACGATCAACCATTCTACGAGCTTCCCGACGCTTTTTTTTCAACAAAAGCTAAACCGGAAAGGGGTAATTCATTTACACTGCGGGTTTTACCTCTTTTGACAAAATCTGACAGGAGAAAGGATGCCAGGGTTGTCTCGTAAGGTGCCTGTGTGGTTGCCCGTCCTTGTTTTACTGATCGCCATGGCGTCTATTCAGAGCGGCGCATCGCTTGCCAAATCGTTGTTCCCGGTCGTCGGCGCTCCCGGCGTAACCGCACTGCGCCTGACGCTCGGTACGCTCATCCTGGTTTGCATCTTTAAACCCTGGCGCCTGCGCTTTGCCCGTGAACAACGTCTGCCGCTGCTGTTTTACGGCCTGTCGCTTGGCGCGATGAACTATCTGTTCTACCTGTCGATTCAGCGCATCCCGCTGGGGATCGCCGTTGCCCTTGAATTTACCGGCCCGCTGGCGGTGGCCCTGTTCGCCTCACGTCGGCTGGTCGATTTCATTTGGGTCGCGCTGGCGGTATTGGGGTTGTGGTTTCTGCTGCCGCTCGGCCAGAATGTCGCGCACGTGGATATCACCGGGGCCGCGTTAGCGCTGGCGGCGGGTGCCTGCTGGGCGGTCTATATTCTGGCGGGCCAACGCGCCGGAGAAGAGCACGGTCCGGCAACGGTCGCCATGGGTTCACTCATTGCGGCGCTGGTGTTCGTCCCCATTGGCGTACTGCAAGCTGGCGATGCCCTGTGGCACTGGTCGATACTGCCGCTAGGGCTGGCTATCGCTATCCTGTCGACGGCGCTGCCCTACTCGCTGGAGATGATCGCCCTGACCCGTTTACCCACCCGTACATTTGGCACATTAATGAGTATGGAGCCTGCGCTGGCAGCCATATCCGGTATGATTTTCCTCGGCGAAGTGCTGACCTTATCGCAAACCCTGGCGCTTGGCGCGATCATCGCCGCCTCGATGGGTTCGACGTTGACCCAGCGGCGGGAAAGCAAAATTGAGCACGTGGATGTTGGCTAACATCCTGCTTTTAGCGCAATTAGCTATGTTAATTGCGCTATTGGAGTAATAGGTACCTCCTGCGCCTCGGGCCCTTCCGGCGCTGTTATACTTAATCCCGGAAAATACCTGGACTAATAACATCAAGAGGAGATGGATTATGGCCACCGCTAAACTGGTAAAAACGAAAACATCAAATCTGCTTTATACCCGCAACGATGTGTCTGACAGCGATAAAAAAGCGACCGTGGAGCTGCTGAACCGCCAGGTTATCCAGTTCATCGACCTGTCGCTTATCACCAAGCAGGCTCACTGGAATATGCGTGGCGCAAACTTTATCGCCGTTCATGAAATGCTGGATGGCTTTCGCACCGCGCTGACCGACCACCTGGATACGATGGCCGAACGCGCCGTACAGCTGGGCGGCGTTGCCCTCGGCACCACCCAGGTCATCAACAGCAAAACGCCGCTGAAAAGCTACCCGCTGGATATCCACAACGTGCAGGATCACCTGAAAGAGCTGGCAGAACGTTACGCTATCGTCGCGAACGATGTCCGCAAAGCAATTAGCGAAGCAAAAGATGAAGACACAGCCGACATTTTCACTGCGGCATCCCGGGACCTCGATAAGTTCCTGTGGTTCATCGAAGCCAACCTCGAGTAATTTTATCTCAATGCCCCTCCAGCCCCTCTCCTGAGGGGCTTTGCACTTTTATAGTGCACCTCCATTGCCAGCAAAATCCAAAATAAGTAAAACAATTGTAATAATCACCTCACACAATCGTTAACGAAAGGTTGTTTTATCAGCACATTGCGCGCTTAATAGCATCGAAGAAGACGCAGCCCCTCTTGCGCACCATTTTGGTGCTCTGTCGTGGTGCAGCGCCTGTGCCTTGCTACAATTTATGTGCAACACCTGACAACCACTTCCTTGTAAAACAACAGGTTGTAAAACTGGCACGATTCTTTCATATGAGATTCGTTCCCGCAGGGGATCGCCCCATCGATAAAAAAGGAAATGCTATGAAGTCTGTATTAAAAGTTTCACTGGCTGCACTTACCCTGGCATTTGCGGTATCGTCCCAGGCCGCGAATAAACAACTGGTGGTCGCGACCGATACTGCGTTCGTTCCCTTCGAATTCAAACAAGGTGACAAATACGTCGGCTTCGACGTGGATCTGTGGGCCGCTATCGCTAAAGAACTGAAACTCGACTACACCCTTAAGCCGATGGATTTCAGCGGCATCATCCCTGCGCTGCAGACCAAAAACGTTGATGTTGCGCTGGCAGGCATCACTATTACCGACGAACGTAAAAAAGCGATCGACTTCTCTGACGGCTACTACAAAAGCGGCCTGCTGGTGATGGTGAAAGCCAACAACAACGACATCAAGAGCGTGAAAGATCTCGACGGTAAAGTTGTTGCTGTGAAGGGCGGCACCGGTTCTGTCGACTACGCGAAAGCCAACATCAAAACCAAAGACCTGCGCCAGTTCCCGAACATCGATAACGCCTATATGGAGCTGGGTACTAACCGCGCTGATGCCGTCCTGCACGACACGCCGAACATTCTTTACTTCATCAAAACCGCGGGTAACGGTCAGTTCAAAGCGGTAGGCGAGTCTCTGGAAGCGCAGCAGTACGGTATCGCCTTCCCGAAAGGCAGCGACGAGCTGCGTGAAAAGGTGAACGGCGCCCTGAAAACCCTGCGTGAAAACGGCACCTATAACGAAATCTATAAGAAGTGGTTCGGCACTGAGCCGAAATAATAATTCTTAAAAATTTTCATTAACTAAGGGGCGACCTTTCGCCCCTTATATTTTGAACCACGGTAACAGGAAATTATCATGCAGTTTGACTGGAGCGCCATCTGGCCTGCCATTCCTATCTTGCTTGAAGGCGCCAAAATGACCCTGTGGATTTCGGTCCTCGGTCTGGTTGGCGGGTTAATAATCGGTCTCGTCGCCGGTTTCGCCCGCACCTACGGCGGCTGGATTGCTAACCACATCGCATTGGTTTTCATCGAAGTCATTCGCGGCACCCCGATTGTGGTGCAGGTGATGTTCATTTACTTCGCCCTGCCAATGGCCTTACCCGACCTGCGCATTGACCCCTTCTCTGCGGCAGTCGTCACCATCATGATCAACTCCGGCGCCTATATCGCGGAAATCACCCGCGGTGCGGTGCTGTCGATTCATAAGGGATTCAGCGAAGCCGGTCTGGCATTAGGGCTGTCGCGTCGCGAAACCATTCGCCACGTGATCCTGCCGCTGGCGCTGCGTCGCATGCTGCCGCCGCTGGGCAACCAGTGGATCATCAGCATCAAGGACACCTCGCTGTTTATCGTGATCGGCGTTGCCGAACTGACCCGTCAGGGGCAAGAGATCATCGCCGGTAACTTCCGCGCACTGGAAATCTGGAGCGCCGTGGCGGTTATTTATCTCATTATCACTCTGGTTCTGAGCTTTGTTCTGCGCCGTCTTGAAAGAAGGATGAAAATCCTGTGATTGAATTTAAAAACGTCTCCAAGCACTTTGGTAAAACCCAGGTGCTGCACAATATTGATTTGCACATCACCAAAGGTGAAGTGGTGGTCATTATCGGGCCGTCAGGCTCCGGGAAATCCACCCTGCTGCGCTGCATCAACAAGCTCGAAGAGATAACCAGCGGCGACCTGATCGTCGACGGTCTGAAGGTGAACGACCCGAAAGTGGACGAGCGCCTAATCCGCCAGGAAGCCGGTATGGTGTTTCAACAGTTTTATCTGTTCCCGCATCTGACGGCGCTGGAAAACGTCATGTTTGGCCCGCAGCGCGTGCGCGGCGCGTCAAAAGAGGCGGCGGAAAGACTGGCGAAAGAACTGCTGGCGAAAGTCGGGCTTGCCGAACGCGCGCACCACTACCCGTCTGAACTTTCCGGCGGTCAGCAGCAGCGCGTCGCCATTGCCCGCGCGCTGGCGGTTAAGCCGAAAATGATGCTGTTTGATGAACCGACCTCGGCACTTGACCCGGAACTGCGTCACGAAGTGCTGAAGGTCATGCAGGATCTGGCGGAAGAAGGGATGACGATGGTTATCGTCACGCACGAAGTCGGTTTTGCCGAAAAAGTCGCGTCACGTCTTATCTTCATCGACAAAGGGCGTATTGCGGAAGACGGCAATCCGCACGATCTTATCCAGAACCCGCCAAGCCAGCGCTTGCAGGAGTTCCTGCAACACGTCTCCTGATGCTGCGCGTCTGGCCTCGCCCGCGAGGCCAGACAAACGCCTCGTCAGTTAGCGGGCGCGTGCGGCAAAGCGACGACGCTTGTCGTCATCAAGGAAGGTCCAGGCGATAAAACGACTCTGTTTTTGTCCCTGGGCCATCTCTTTTTTCACCACCTTTACCGCCCCGACGCGAGTCAATGCACGATAAAGCTCCGGCAGGTTATCGCCGCGCGAGACCAGCGAGGTAAACCACATCACCTGCTGAGCGAACTGAGCGCTTTCGGCAATCATCTGGCTGATAAAGGCCACCTCGCCTCCCTCGCACCAGAGCTCCTGCTGCTGACCGCCAAAATTGAGCGCATCGCGATCGCCAAGCCCCAGATTACGACGCTTACGCTCGCTCCCCTGCTGCGCGCTGGCGGCGGAATCGTGAAACGGCGGGTTGCACAGCGTGGCGTCATACACCTCATTTTTATGCACTACCCCGCAGAGAATCGCCTTAGGGTCTTTCTGCCGACGCAGACGAATCTGGCGGCTTAACCCCGGATTGGCGTTAACGATCGCCTGCGCGCTGCTGAGCGCCTGGGGATATACTTCGCTGCCGGTAAAACGCCAGCCGTACTCGTGGCTGCCAATCAGCGGGTAGATGCAGTTCGCGCCGGTTCCGATATCCAGGATAGTCGCCTGACGAGGGATATCGCCGTGGGTTTGTGCCAGCAGATCGGCCAGATGATGAATATAGTCAGCGCGCCCAGGCACCGGCGGGCAGAGAAAACCGTCGGGGATGTCCCACTGTTTGACGTCGTAAAAAAAGGCCAGCAGCGCTTTGTTCAGCGCCTTTACCGCCTCTGGACGGGAAAAATCAACGGTCTGTTCCCCCGCCGGGTTAAGAAGGATAAATGCCGAAAGTTCCGGGCAAATTTGGCACAACGCCGGTAAATCATAGCGTTGATGGTGGCGGTTACGCGGGTGCAAACCCGGCTTTTGAGATTTCATGGCATCCTCCTGTCAGCAGCGGCGTAAGATACCCGTTGACGACGACAAGGTAAATAAGCGTCTTCCCGGGCAACTCGTGTCGTTCAAAAAACAGACCGGAGATCCGCGATTTTTTGCGGGATTGCCCCTCTCATCCCTGCCTACACTTTAAATGCCCTGCTGTAACCAAGAGGATGTGCATATGAAAAAAACGTTGATAGCAATCGCCATCAGTGTCGGTGTCCTGGCAACGCTTTCTTTCTCGGTCGCTGGCGCACCTCAACAGCTGACAAACGGTGATACCGGGCAGCTACGCCCGGCCGGAACGGTGTCTGCCTCCGGCGCCGACAATCTCGATGATTTGCAAGCCAAACTGGCCGAAAAGGCCCGTGAACAAGGGGCGAAAGGCTATGTCGTTGACTCCGCAGGCGGCGAGAACAAAATGTTCGGCACCGCCACCATCTACAAATAATTGCCACCCAGAACGACCCTCATTGACCCTGTTTATTACCCTTAGTTTGCCCGTCCGCCACTGAACGGGCTTTTTTTTAATCAACAAACGCAATTTTCAGGACAAACAGCAGCGCCACCACCACCACACACAAATTCAGCTCCCGCCAGCGTCCGGTGAACACCTTCATAATGCAGTAGCTCATAAATCCCAGCGCGATCCCCTCGGTAATGGAAAAGGTAAATGGCATCATCACCGCGGTGATAAACGTAGGCACCGACTCGGTAAAATCCTGCCAGTCCACGCGGGCCAGGCTCGCGGTCATTAATACCCCGACAAAGACCAGTGCGCCTGCCGTCGCATAGCCCGGCACCATTTCGGCCAACGGCGAGAAAAACATCACCAGCAGAAACAGAAGCCCCACCACAACCGCCGTTAATCCCGTACGACCGCCAACGGAGACCCCGGACGTGCTCTCGATATAGGCCGTCACCGATGAGGTGCCGATAAACGCCCCGGCAACCGAGCTCAGGCTATCGACATACAGCGCCTTATGCATGTTCGGAAACCGCCCTTCCTTATCGATCAAACCCGCTTTATCCGCCACGCCAATGAGCGTTCCTGATGAGTCAAATAGATTGATCAGCATAAAGGAGAAAATAATTCCGGCTAAATTGAGCGACAGCGCCCCTGAAATATCCACCTCGCCAATCACGCTAAAGACATTCGGTGGCGCAGAATACACCCCGCTAAACTTAACGTCGCCTAAATACAGTCCGAACAGCGACGTAACAACAATAGACACCAACACCGAAGCATGGAAATTTCTCGAGGATAGCACCGCAATAATAAAGAAACCTGCAATGCCTAATAACACGCCGTGCGATGTTAAATCACCAATTGCCACCAGCGTATCTTTATTCGCGACGATAACACCCGCGTTTTTAAGCCCCATCATGGCAATAAATAAACCAATACCGCTGGTAATACCGATACGCAGGCTTATCGGAATATTAGAGATCATCCAGTAGCGTATACGAAACAGGGTTAATAAAAACAGCCCAACCGCCCCCCAAAAAATGGCGCCCATCCCGGTCTGCCAGCTAATGCCCATGGCCCCGACGACGACAAAGGCAAAGAAGGCGTTAAGCCCCATGGCAGGCGCCAGGGCAACGGGCAGATTCGCCAGTATCCCCATCGCAATACTGCCGATACCAGCAATCAGGCAGGTGGTGACAAACACCACTTTCGCATCCATATGCGCCGCCCCGAGGATCTGGGGGTTTACGAAAACAATGTAGACCATCGTCAGAAACGTCGTCATTCCCGCGATGACTTCGGTGCGTATCGTCGTACCGTGTTGGCTGAGCTTAAAAAAGTCTGTGCCATCACTTTTACTTTCAGCAAGATTACTATTCATTTTTGCCATCCATATAAAGAGACAAGTCCAGATCAATAAATCCCGCCTACTTTTAAAGTATATTCATCAATCAGTTCAGTGAGTTTTATCACATCATGAACGATGGCCTGATATTACACTAAAAATAATAAAGACGATAATTCAAGAATCAATTTGATAAAATCAAAATGAGAAAAACATGGATGCGAATATTAATTTAAAATATCATGAAATTAGCCGCAAGCAGCATCGTGAATTACTGGCTGTCGCGCGCGGTGAAGCCATCGCTGATTATATTATTGATAATGTCACCGTCCTCGACGTCATCAACGGCGAAGCGATCCCAGGCCCCATCGTCATCAAAGGTCGACATATCGCCGGCGTTGGGCCCGCCTATGCCGATGCGCAGGCCAAACATCGCGTGGACGCCGCGGGCGCCGTTGCCGCACCGGGGTTTATCGACGCCCATCTGCATATTGAATCCAGCATGATGACGCCGGTCACTTTCGAGACTGCCACGCTGCCGCACGGGTTAACTACCCTTATTTGCGACCCTCACGAAATTGTCAACGTCATGGGCGAAGAGGGACTCGCCTGGTTTATCCGCTGTGCGGAGCAGGCGCGGCAGAATCAGTATATTCAGATAAGTTCATGCGTACCGGCCCTGAGCGGCAGCGATATCAACGGCGCAGAGTTCCCGCTCGCAGCCATGCTGAAATGGCGCGATCACCCGCGAGTGACGGGGCTTGCGGAGGTCATGGATTACCCGGGCGTCATCGCCGGCAATGCCGCGTTGCTGGATAAGCTGGATGCCTTTCGCCATCTGACCCTCGACGGCCACTGTCCAGGGCTGAGCGGTAAAGGGCTCAGCGCCTATATTGCCGCCGGGATCGAAAACTGCCACGAAACCTGGGCTCTCCAGGAGGGGCGTGAAAAGTTGCGCGCGGGCATGGCGCTGATGATCCGCGAAGGTTCTGCCGCCCGAAATCTCGACACCCTGGCGCCGCTCATTACCGAGATGAACAGCCCCCAGTGCATGCTGTGCACCGATGACCGAAACCCGTGGGAAATCGCACACGAAGGGCATATCGATGCGCTGATCCGTAAACTCATCACTCAACACAACGTGCCGGTACATGTCGCTTACCGGGTCGCCAGCTGGTCCCCTGCCCGCCATTTCGGGCTGAAACATCTTGGGCTGCTGGCGCCGGGCAAGCAGGCGGATATCGTGTTGCTGCGCAATGTTCGCAACGTCGATATTCAGCAGGTGTTTATCAAAGGCGAACCGCTTTCGCTTCCGGCGCTACAGGCCGATGAGCATACCCGGTTGCAGCACAGCCGACCGCCGTATGGCAATACGGTTTCCCGCCTTCCCGTCAGCGCAGGCGACTTCTCCTTCGCACTCGCGCCGGGCAAACGCTACAGGGTGATGAATATTATCCCCGGCGAGCTCATCACACCGGCCTCGGAATATGTCCACTCGTCGCAGGGTCTGACAGACAGCGATATCTGTTTTATCGCCGTGCTTGAACGCTATGGACACCAGCTCCCCGCAGCCTGCGGCCTGTTGCGCGGTTTTGGTCTGCGCAGCGGCGCGGTGGCCGCCACCGTGAGTCATGACAGCCATAATATCGTCGTGGTGGGCCGTAGCTGTGAGGAGATGGCGCTGGCGGTCAATCAGGTGATACTCGACGGCGGCGGGCTTTGCGTGGTGCGCGGCGAGGACGTGGCCTGCCATCTGCCGTTGCCCATCGCCGGGCTGATGAGCGCCGAGCCTGCCGATACGCTCGCCCGGCAAATTGGCGATTTGAAAGCGGCCTGTCGGGAGTGCAGCATTACGCTCGACGAACCGTTTATCCAGATGGCGTTCCTGTCTTTGCCGGTGATCCCGGCACTTAAGCTCACCAGCAAGGGGCTTTTTGACAGCAGCGATTTTTGCTTCACGTCGCTCGAAGTCGAGCGCTAAGGTCTGTGCGGCCGCGCCAGCGGTCGCATCCTACCCGCACTCAGCCACGCGTTCCAGGCCGGCGCTCACC
>NZ_JAFAGS010000014.1 GCF_019237635.1 Pluralibacter sp. | reverse complement strand
GCTATCGCGCAGGGTAAATTCGCCAGCCGCATGGCCCGCGTTAATTATCCTGACCGCTTCGTCATGCCACAGGTTCATGGTCAGCAGGTATGCGCTTTTAATTTCCGGGTCGCTGTCGGCCAGCAGTTGCGCCTGGCGCCACAGGCGGATGTAAGGTTCCAGCCATCCGTCTTCGCTGCCGAGCGTGGAAAACAGCTGTTCGCGCCAGTTGGCGGTGCGCGTGAGACGCTGCCGCTCCATCATCTTGCGGATCACGCGGATAAACGCCTGCGCTTTAAGCTCGCCGGAGGAGGCGAAGTGGTGATGAACCTGGCCTGCGGCGACACCTGCGGCGGTGGCGATATTGCGCACCGTCATTCCGGTAAATCCCTGATCCAGCGCCACGCGCATGGCGGCTTGCATGATGGTTTCCCGACGTTCTTCGCGATTCAGATAGCCCATTTTTCTCTTCCATATCGGTGATGGGCTGATAATAACAAAAAGCTGGACAAGTGTTCAACTTTCCCTCACGATCGCAAACTGGACAAATGTCCAATTTGGTATTAGTGAGGGAGATGTATGTTTCGCCAATGGGTAACATTATTTGCGATTTTGCTGGTGTATATCCCGGTTGCGATTGACGCTACCGTGCTGCACGTCGCGGCGCCGACGCTGAGCGTATCGTTGGGAACCAGCAGCAATGAACTGTTATGGATAATTGATATTTATTCGCTGGTGATGGCCGGTATGGTGCTGCCGATGGGCGCCTTGGGCGACCGCATCGGCTTTAAACGCCTGCTGTTGGTGGGGAGCGGGTTGTTCGGTCTTACCTCGCTGGCGGCGGCATTTGCCCCCAGCGCGATGTGGCTTATCGCCGCTCGCGCCAGTCTGGCCGTTGGCGCGGCGATGATTATTCCGGCAACGCTGGCGGGTATTCGTAATACCTTCAGCGAGGCGCGCCACCGTAATATGGCGCTGGGGTTATGGGCAGCCGTTGGTTCGGGCGGGGCGGCGTTTGGCCCACTGATTGGCGGGATTGTGCTTGAGCATTTCTGGTGGGGCGCGGTGTTTCTTATCAATGTGCCGATTGTGTTGGTCGTCGTCGCCGTGGGGTCAAGGGTCATACCGTGGCAGCCTGGACGCCGTGAACAACCCTTGAACTTTACCCATGCGGTGATGCTGGTGGTGGCGATTCTGCTGCTGGTGTGGAGCGCCAAATCGGCCATCAAGGGCAGCGAAGGGCTGTGGTTCGTTGCGCTGGCGCTGGTGGTGGGCGGCGTACTGCTGACGGCTTTTGTGCGTATTCAGCTCGCGGCGCGCACGCCGATGATCGATATGCGGCTTTTCACCCACCGCATTATTCTCAGCGGCGTCATCATGGCGATAACCGCCCTGGCGACGCTGGTGGGCTTCGAACTGCTGATGGCGCAGGAGTTGCAGTTTGTGCATGGCAAAACACCGTTCGAAGCGGGGCTGTTTATGCTGCCAGTGATGCTGGCGAGCGGTTTTAGCGGCCCGATTGCCGGGATGCTGGTGTCGCGTATTGGTCTGCGAGAAGTCGCGACCGGCGGTGTGGCGCTCAGTGCGTTCAGTTTCCTTGGGCTGTCGATGACAGATTTTACGACTCAGCACTGGCAGGCGTGGGGATTAATGACAATCCTGGGCTTTAGTGTCGCCAGCGCGTTGCTGGCGTCATCGGCGGCTATCATGGCATCTGCGCCAAAAGAAAAAGCGACAGCGGCCGGGGCTATCGAAACCATGGCCTATGAGCTTGGCGCCGGGCTGGGGATCGCGGTGTTCGGTCTGATTCTCACCCGCAGCTATAGCGCCTCTGTTGCCCTGCCTGACGGGCTGCCCGCCGGGGATGTGGCGCGCGCGTCATCGTCTATCGGCGAAGCGGTACAGCTGGCGCAGATGCTGGATCAGTCGCTGGCGACGGCGGTCATTGACGCGGCGAAAACCGCGTTTATTTCGTCGCACAGTGTAGTGCTGTTCAGCGCCGGGGGAATGCTGCTGGCGCTGGCGGTTGGCATCTGGTTCGGTCTGGCGAAGGTTCGTCAGACTGCATGAGGTTAGCGGCTTCGGGTGGCGAGCCAGCACAACAGGGAGCCTGCGCACACCATGCAGGCGCCCTGCCAGAAGCTCCATGAGAGCGGGGCGCTGAGCAGGAACGAAGCCAGCGCCGAGGAGAGGACCGGGGTAAAGTAGGAGCCGACGGCCAGCAGGCTGACGCTGCCGTGCAGGATCCCGGTATTCCATGCCGCGTAGGCAAAGCCGAGCGACAGCGCGCAAGTGAAAAGTTTAATCACCACCGGCCAGCTGAACTGCATCGGAGGTTGATCGCTGAACAGGTATTGAACCCACAGGCTCAGTCCCGTCAGTAATACGAAAAAGGTGATGCCGTTTTTCCCTTTCGCATATTTCGCGGTAACCGTACAGTAGGCCGCCCAGATAAATGCGCCGCAAAAAGCCAGAATATAGCTCAGGGGGCTGGAGATAATATTGCTGATAATTTCATCAATATTTAAGCCGTTTTCTCCGCCGAGCACCCAACTGACGCCGAGCAAAGAAAGCAGGAGCCCGGGGACAATCAATAAGGTTGATTTTTGACCGTTAAACAAAATAGCGAACAGGATGGTCAGGCTTGGCCACAAATAATTCACCATCCCCACCTCGATAGCCTGCTGACGGGTAGCGGCGTAACCCAACGACAGGGCCAGACAAATTTCATAGCTGACAAAAAGCAGGCATCCGGCTAGCAGGTAGCGCAACGAAAATTGCCTTACGCTGGGGATGCCGACGGTGAAGACCAGCAGCAGGCCGCTTAGCGAGTAGATCATCGCCGCGCCGCCGACGGGGCCGAGCCCTTCGCTGACGCCGCGGATAAGCCCGACCATGGTGCTCCACAGAATGATGGCGATGAGTCCAATAAGCGTCGCGCGTTGTCTTGTCATTTTCCCCAGGGTTCTATTCTTGAGACGAAAGAATAAGTTATACCACTTTTAGGGAGGCGATGTGGCGTTCGTTTGCGTCTCGTTAATCCCAAAGGATTATTAAAATTCACCCGCCCCAACTATTAAGGGGGCATTAGATTTCGATATTGATTTGACGCAAAAAAATCGGCGCCCGGGCTGTTAATTTTCTCTGCGATTTATCCTGATTATCGAGGAAAACAATGGACGTCAGTCGCAGGCAGTTTTTTAAAATCTGTGCGGGCGGTATGGCTGGAACCACCGCCGCGGCATTAGGGTTCGCCCCGAAAATGGCGCTGGCTCAGGCGCGTAACTATAAGCTGTTACGCGCCAAAGAGGTTCGTAATACCTGCACATATTGCTCCGTGGGGTGTGGGCTGTTGATGTACAGCCTGGGGGATGGCGCGAAAAACACGCGTGAAGCGATTTACCATATCGAAGGGGACCCGGATCATCCGGTCAGCCGTGGCGCGCTGTGTCCGAAAGGGGCCGGTTTGCTGGATTACGTTCACAGTGAGAACCGTCTGCGTTACCCGCAATACCGGGCGCCGGGGGCGGACAAATGGCAGCGTATCTCCTGGAATGAGGCGTTCAGCCGTATTGCCGCGCTGATGAAGGCCGACCGCGACGCTAACTTTATTGAGAAGAACGCGCAGGGCGTCACGGTCAACCGCTGGCTGTCCACCGGGATGCTCTGCGCCTCGGCGGCAAGCAATGAAACCGGCCTGCTGACGCAAAAATTTGTGCGCTCGCTCGGCATGCTGGCGGTAGACAACCAGGCGCGCGTCTGACACGGACCAACGGTAGCAAGTCTTGCTCCAACATTTGGTCGCGGTGCGATGACCAACCACTGGGTGGATATTAAAAACGCCAATGTCGTGGTGGTGATGGGCGGCAACGCCGCGGAAGCGCATCCCGTGGGGTTCCGCTGGGCGATGGAAGCGAAAAACAACAACGATGCGACGCTTATCGTCGTCGACCCGCGCTTTACGCGTACGGCGTCGGTGGCCGATATCTATGCGCCGATCCGCTCCGGCACGGATATTACGTTCCTCTCCGGCGTGCTGCTGTACCTGATTGAAAACAATAAAATAAATGCGGAATACGTTAAGCACTACACCAACGCCAGCCTGCTGGTGCGGGATGATTTTACCTTCGAGGACGGCCTGTTCAGCGGCTATGACGCGCAAAAACGCCAGTACGATAAGTCTTCCTGGAACTATCAGTTCGATGAAAACGGCTTTGCAAAACGCGATGACACGCTCACTGACCCACGCTGCGTGTGGAATTTGCTGAAACAGCACGTTTCCCGCTATACGCCGGGCGTCGTCGAGAACATCTGTGGCACGCCGAAAGCGGATTTTCTGCGGGTGTGCGAAGTTCTGGCATCGACCAGCGCCGCAGACAGAACCACCACCTTTCTGTATGCGCTGGGCTGGACGCAGCACACCGTGGGCGCGCAAAACATCCGCACTATGGCGATGATCCAGCTGCTGCTCGGCAATATGGGGATGGCTGGCGGCGGTGTGAACGCCCTGCGCGGGCATTCCAACATTCAGGGGTTGACCGACCTGGGTCTGCTGTCGACCAGCCTGCCGGGGTATCTGACGTTGCCTTCTGAAAAACAGGCCGATCTGCACGCCTGGCTTGCGGCGAATACGCCAAAAGCGACGTTACCGGATCAGGTGAACTACTGGAGCAACTATCCGAAGTTCGCTGTCAGCCTGATGAAATCCTTTTACGGCGATGCGGCGACAAAAGAGAACGACTGGGGCTTTGAGTGGCTGCCGAAATGGGACCAGGCCTACGACGTCATTAAGTATTTCAATATGATGGATAAGGGTAACGTCACGGGCTATATCTGCCAGGGCTTCAACCCGGTCGCCTCCTTCCCGGACAAAAATAAGGTCGTACGCAGCCTGAGCAAGCTGAAGTACATGGTGGTTATCGACCCGCTGGTGACCGAAACGTCTAACTTCTGGCAGAACCACGGCGAGATGAATGATGTGGACACCGCATCCATTCAGACCGAAGTGTTCCGCCTGCCGTCGACCTGCTTTGCCGAAGAGGACGGCTCCATCGCCAACTCCGGTCGCTGGCTGCAGTGGCACTGGAAAGGGCAGGAAGCGCCGGGCGAAGCGCGCAACGACGGTGAAATTCTGGCCGGGATTTATCATCGTTTGCGTGAGATGTACCGCGCAGAGGGCGGTAAAGGCGTTGAGCCGCTGCTGAAGATGCGCTGGGACTACAAACAGCCGGACCACCCGGAATCCGCAGAGGTGGCGAAAGAGAACAACGGCTACGCGCTGGCGGATCTCTTTGACGCCAGCGGTAACCTGGTGGCGAAGAAAGGCCAGTTGTTAAGCAGTTTTGCACTGCTGCGCGACGACGGGACCACGGCGTCTTCCTGCTGGATTTATACCGGCAGTTGGACGGAGCAGGGTAACCAGATGGCTAACCGCGACAACGCCGACCCATCAGGGCTTGGCAATACGCTGGGTTGGGCATGGGCGTGGCCGCTGAACCGCCGCGTGCTGTACAACCGCGCCTCGGCGGATATCAACGGCAAACCGTGGGACCCGAAACGGATGCTGATCGAATGGAACGGCACGAAGTGGGCGGGCAACGACATCCCGGACTTCAATACCGCCGTACCGGGAAGCGGAACCGGGCCGTTTATCATGCAGCCAGAAGGGTTGGGTCGCCTGTTTGCGCTCGACAAACTGGCGGAAGGCCCGTTCCCGGAACACTACGAGCCGATGGAGACGCCGCTTGGCACCAACCCGTTGCACCCAAACGTGGTCTCAAGCCCGGTTGTACGAATTTACGAGGACGACGCGCGGCGTTTGGGCAAGAAGGATAAATTCCCGTATGTGGGGACCACGTATCGCCTGACCGAGCATTTCCACACCTGGACCAAGCATGCGCGGCTTAACGCCATCGCACAGCCACAGCAGTTTGTGGAAATAAGCGAAACCCTGGCGGCAAGCAAAGGCATTACCAACGGCGACCGCGTGACGGTCAGCAGCAAGCGCGGTTTTATACGCGCCGTCGCGGTAGTCACCCGGCGTCTGCAACCCCTGAACGTCAACGGTCAGCAGGTGGAGACTGTGGGGATCCCGCTGCACTGGGGTTTTGAAGGCGTGGCGCTGAAGGGCTATATCGCCAATACCCTGACGCCAAACGTCGGCGATTCCAACTCGCAAACGCCGGAGTATAAGGCGTTTCTGGTCAACATCGAGAAAGCCTAAGGAGCGATGAAATGGCGATGGAAACACAAGACATTATTAAGCGCTCCGCGACCAATCCGATAACCCCCGCGCCGCGTGCGCGGGATGACAAGGCGGAAGTCGCCAAGCTTATCGATGTCTCCTCCTGTGTGGGCTGCAAAGCCTGCCAGGTGGCCTGCTCTGAGTGGAATGATATCCGCGACGAGGTGGGACACTGCGTTGGAGTTTACGATAATCCGGCGGATTTGAGCGCCAAATCCTGGACGGTGATGCGTTTTAGCGAAACCTGTCAGAACGGCAGGCTGGAGTGGTTGATTCGTAAAGACGGTTGTATGCACTGCGACGATCCAGGATGCCTGAAGGCGTGTCCCTCTGCCGGAGCGATTATTCAGTATGCCAATGGGATCGTCGATTTCCAGCAGGACAACTGTATCGGCTGCGGCTACTGCATCGCCGGGTGCCCGTTTAATATTCCGCGCCTCAATAAAGAGGATAACCGGGTCTATAAGTGCACCCTGTGCGTGGATCGCGTCAGCGTCGGGCAGGAGCCTGCCTGCGTAAAAACCTGCCCGACAGGCGCCATTCATTTTGGCACCAAAAAGGAGATGCTGGAGGTGGCGCAGGCGCGCGTGGATAAGCTGAAAGCGCGCGGCTATGAAAATGCGGGTATTTATAACCCGCAGGGCGTGGGCGGAACGCACGTGATGTATGTGCTGCACCACAACGACCAGCCAGCGTTGTACCACAACCTGCCGAAGGATCCGGCGATTGATACCTCCATCACTCTGTGGAAAGGGGCGCTGAAGCCGCTGGCCGCCGCCGGATTTATCGCCACCTTTGCCGGGCTGATTTACCACTACATCGGTATCGGGCCGAACAAGGAAGCCGATGATGACGAGGAGGATAAGCATGATGAATAAATCGAAAATGATCGTACGTACGACGTTTATCGACCGGGCTTGCCACTGGACGGTGGTGATCTGCTTCTTCCTGGTGGCGCTGTCGGGAATTGCGTTTTTCTTCCCAACGCTACAGTGGCTGACGGAAACCTTCGGTACGCCGCAGATGGGGCGTATTTTGCACCCATTTTTCGGCGTGGTGATTTTTATCGCGCTGATGGTGATGTTCGTCCGCTTCGTACACCACAATATCCCGGATAAACAGGATATTCCGTGGTTGAAGGGCATTGTCGACGTGCTGAAGGGTAACGAGCACAAAGTGGCGCGCGTTGGCAAATACAATGCCGGGCAAAAAATGATGTTCTGGACCATCATGAGCATGATTTTTGTGCTGCTGATGACTGGCGTCATTATCTGGCGGCCCTGGTTTGCCCCGTACTTTCCGATTCAGGTCATTCGCTACAGTCTGCTGATTCACGCGACCTCGGCCATCATTTTGATCCACGCCATTCTTATCCATATGTATATGGCGTTCTGGGTGAAAGGGTCGATCAAGGGGATGGTTGAAGGGAAGGTGAGCCGTCGCTGGGCGAAGAAGCATCACCCGCGCTGGTACCGTGACGTCGAACGTCTGGAGGCGAAGAAAGAGAGTACTGAAGGGATCCGCTAACGGTCTGTCTGGCATGGCGCTACGGCGTAGCGCCATACTCTGAGTCCACCGGATTTGACAGGTGGTAACACCGGGCAATTCAAATGTTGGTCACGAGGGCATCAATCGCACCAATGACGCGGGAACGTGCATTTCTCAGATTACATACAAAATATTGACTACTTAATCTCTTCTTATCGACGGATGTTATTCCCGGTGTAAACAGGAATAACTTTTGGAAATCTATTACAATCAGCGGCGTTATTGGATGATAATAACCCGCCAGTGAACGCTGGTAGCTGAGTGGTGCAATGAGTCGAGTGGATAAGTCGTTGTAATAATCATGCTGGATAACCATGAGATAGGGCTGCTGTACTGGTCCTTACTGATGGGTTACGGTAAAGATCAAACTGACGACACATTAAATTCCTCCGAAAAATGGATCGTCGGATAACAGCTCTGTTTTTGCAATGAACTCATTCATTACATGTATAAATTCTTTATCATACTGGCGCTGATCCTCACGCTGCTCTGGTGTGAGCGCTGAGTGTTTTACCCCTGGCGTACTGCACGGTTGCGCGTCATGGTTGTTCGTCGTCGTTGATTTCATCATACCCTCCAGTGTTAGAGAGGACATTATCATCCTGCAAAACTAAAAAACAATATGCTTTTTTTTATGTCTTGTTATTTGCGGCGATGGTTCTAAATAAAAACAAACAACATGAAAATTTAACAATGATTTGTGAGACGCGTTCCTTTTTTATCGCTAAGTAAAACCGGGGTTCCCCCCGGTTAAAAAAGCTCAGGAATAAAGCGGAAAGGGTAATCGACAAGTTTAATTTTACCGATTTTCCGTTTTGGCAATTTCACCGGGTCCATCGGTATGTCTTTATAGGGGATATGTGAGAGCAGGTGCGAAATAATATTCAGCCGAACGCGCTTTTTATCCTCGGAACGGGCGACGAACCAGGGCGCCCAGGCGGTGTCGGTGGCTGCGAACATGGCGTCGCGCGCTTGGGTGTATTCATCCCACAGATTGAACGATTTGATGTCCATCGGCGACAGCTTCCAGATCTTCCTGCCATCATCGATGCGGTCACGCAGGCGACGCTCCTGCTCTTTTGGGGTAACTTCAAGCCAGTATTTGAGCAGGATAATGCCGGATTCCACCATCGAACGTTCAACGAGCGGCGTGCCGTCGAGAAATTTCTCGACCTGTTCATCGGTACAAAATCCCATCACCCGTTCAACACCCGCACGGTTGTACCAGCTGCGATCGAAAATCACGATTTCACCCGCCGCAGGCAAATGACGGATATAGCGCTGGAGATAAAGTTGACTCTTTTCGCGCTCCGTCGGTGCGGGAAGGGCGACGACGCGGAATACGCGGGGGCTGACGCGTTCGGTAATCGCTTTGATGGTTCCGCCTTTACCAGCGCCATCACGGCCTTCGAAGACGATACAGACTTTGAGCCCTTTCGCCACAACCCACCGCTGCAGCTTGACCAGTTCCACATGGAGGCGTCGTAGCTCTTTTTCATACGCTTTGGCTTTCATTGTGGGGAGTACAGTCGTGTCTGCGATGACGTTGGTTTTCTTTTTGTTTCCCATGGCTATCTCTTCTTCTGTGGAGGATGTTGGGATTGTTGAGGTAACACTTTGAAGTGTAATCGTGCCGGAACGGAATCGCGAAAATTATGTTGCTGCTTTGTGACCCTCTCCCGGCGCCGGGAGAGGGAAGATGGCCGGAAAATCAGTGACGGAAATCAATCACCATGCGGCCACGGATTTGACCCTGTTGCATCTCTTTGAAGATGGCGTTGATATCGCCCAACGGGCGCAGGGTGACTTTCGGTACGACTTTGCCTTCGGCGGCAAACTGGAACGCTTCGGTCAGATCCTGACGGGTGCCGACCAGCGAGCCGACAACCTGAATACCGTCCAGCACCAGACGAGGGATATCCAGGCTCATGGCCTCCGGCGGCAGGCCGACGGCGACCACCCGACCACCAGCGCGTACGGCATCGACTGCGGAGTTAAATGCCGCTTTCGCCACGGCAGTCACTACCGCCGCATGGGCACCGCCGGTTTTTTCCTGTACCACTTTCGCCGCGTCTTCATTTCGCGAGTTGATGGTCAGGTCAGCGCCCATTTCGGCGGCCAACTGCAACTGAGCGTCGTTAACGTCAATGGCGATGACCTTGGCGTTAAAGACGTTTTTTGCGTACTGCAATGCCAGGTTGCCAAGGCCGCCCAGGCCGTAAATGGCAATCCACTGTCCCGGCTTGATATGGGACATTTTTACCGCTTTATAGGTGGTGACGCCCGCGCAGGTGATGCTGCTTGCCGCGGCGGAATCCAGACCGTCCGGCACCTTTACGGCATAATCCGCGGTGACGATACACTCTTCCGCCATGCCGCCGTCTACGGAATATCCGGCATTTTTAACGGTACGGCAGAGCGTCTCATTGCCGCTGTTGCAGTATTCACAGTGGCCGCATCCTTCGAAGAACCAGGCCACGCTCGCGCGATCGCCCACTTTCAACGAGGTGACGCCTGGACCCACTTCTTGTACGACCCCAATACCTTCATGCCCCAGAATGACCCCGGTTTTATCGCCAAAATCGCCGTTTTTGACGTGGAGGTCGGTGTGGCATACGCCGCAACACTCCATTTTTAACAGCGCTTCGCCGTGTTTCAGCGCACGCAGCGTTTTGTCGGTAACATCAACCTGATGATCTTTTGTGACGACTGCAGCCTTCATTGGTATCTCCTTGTTCATGATGGATTCTGCATAGCAGGTAAGCGCCATAACCACCCGGCGCTGTGGTGTATAGAAAATACGCCATACTCCTTAAGAATTAATGTATTGGCGATGTTATGCAAGGTCACTGCAACATAATGTAATAATTTATTGGCAGTTTTGTGCGGTGGGTTACGCCGTGAAACATAAGAAAAGTTAAAGATTTTAAAAGGTGTAGTTTAAGCGGGGAATACAAAACAGGCGCCATGAGGGCGCCTGTTTGGCAGGGTTATTGCTGTTCGAGCCGGGCGTTAAGGGCGTCTATTTCCTTACGCCACTGCGCCTGTAGCTGCGGTTTCTGATGTTTCGGTTTACGCGCCAGATCGTCTGCCAGCCGCGATTCAAGGGCCACCAGCGTCTCCAGGAGATCCTCGGGATCGCCGGTGGGGGCTGGTCGTTCCCCGACACATCCGGGCGTGGCGGCAACACGGTCAGCACCGTCTCGCAGGCGCTCCCAGGCCGCATCCGCATCATGCCACTCCTCCAGTTGACCATTATCGATTAACCAGAAGCGGTTACAGCTTTGCGCCATCAGATGGCGGTCATGGCTCACCAGCAGGACGCCGCCGGAAAACGCGCGCAGCGTCTGCGCCAGCGCCTCTTTCCCTTCTATATCGAGGTGGTTGGTCGGTTCATCCAGCATCAGCAGGCTGTAGCGCGCGAGCGTCAACCCGACGAACAGCAACCTTGAGCGCTCGCCGCCGCTCAGTGAATCTACCCGCTGGCTGTGTCGACTCCACGGGAAACCTGCGCTGATCAGCGCCATTTTGCGTTCTTCCGGCGCGGGCGCGAACGGGAACAGGGCGTCAAACAGCGTGGCGTCATCGGCCAACTGGCGCAGCGTCTGATCGTAATAGCCGATGTCCACCCGCGGGTGGATTTTCAACGCCGGGTCGGACTGCGCCTTCCTGACGTTCTGCCAGATAAGCCGCAGCAGCGAGGATTTCCCGCAGCCGTTACGGCCGATCAACGCTACGCGATCGCCGGATTTCAGCCGAGCCACTCCGGTGGTGAACAGCGCCGGTAAGCCCGGCGCGGGCGCCACCGCGAGGTTCTCCATTTCCAGCAGCCGGTCGGCCTGTAGCGCGTCGCCGCGCAGTATCAGCTGCCACTGGCTGCCAGTGGTCACGTCAGTCTGGTTTTCCGTAAGCCGCTCGACCTGTTTTTCCATCTGTTTGGCTTTTCGGGCAAGTCCTTCGTTATCGTAGACTTTACCCCAGGTGGCCAACTGCCTGGCGCTGGCGGTAATGCGGTCTATCTCTTTCTGCTCGGCTTTAAACCGCAGCGCATCGCTCTCGTCCTGTGCCGCCAGCGCCTGGCGAGCGGCGCTACAGGGCAGAGAAAATGCGTGCAGACGACGATCGCGCAGGATAAGACTCGTATTGGTGACGTGGTCCAGTAGCTGCTGGTCGTGGGATACCAGAATAAAGCTTCCGTTCCAGCCTTTGAGGAAACGCTCCAGCCATAGCAGCGTGGGCAGATCAAGGTGGTTGCCTGGCTCATCCAACAGCAGCAGATCCGGTTGGCGGATAAGCGTTCGCGCCAGCAGTAGACGCGTGTGCTGACCACCGCTCAGCGTTGCCGCCGTCAGCGCGGTTTCTTCCGGGCGAAAACCCATTTCCGCCAGTAAGGCTTCGGCGCGCCAGCGCTGAAGCTCGCGCTCCTGAGAGGGCAACTGTGCCAGCACAGTCGTCAGTAGCGTTAATTCGCTGAGGTGTTCCGGCAAATGCTGTTCCACGCGGCCCAACTGGCAGTGACGGGCAAGGGAAACGGCGCCCGTCGAGGGGGACAGCGTGCCGTCCAGCAATTTCAGCAGGGTGCTTTTGCCGCAGCCGTTGTAGCCAATCAGCCCGACGCGGTCGCCTTTTTTCAGGGTAAAAGAGAGAGAGGAAAATAACGGACCAAAAGCCGTTTCCATGCACAGCGCTTGTGCAGTCAGTAATGTGCTCATGTGAACTTACTCAAGTGTTACAGGCAGAAATATGCCTCGTCAAATTTCGCTGACGATAACCTGATAAGCCCGAGAGAAGGGGTTATGGGTGGGGTTCTTCGCTCAAGCCACCGTTATCGCAGCACGATATCGATAACGCTTGAGCAGAGGCGATCACCCAATGTATGTGAAACATCAAACATTTCACAGTACAGCATGGGATCCTCCTTATATATTCATCAAGTTAATGGGTGAGGCGAGTGTAGCGGGGAAAAGGGGCATTGACCAGTCGCAGGGAACAGGACCTACGAAGAAACGTAGGTCCTGATGAACATCAGACGGAGGTACGGCGGTAGTTGCGGTATTCCGGCAACCAGAAGTTGTCGTCAATCGCCTGCTGCAGCGCATCGGCGGAGGTGTTCATCGCGACACCCTGCTGCTGCGCCATTCTGCCGACCGCGAAAGCAATCGCGCGGGAGACTTTATGGATGTCTTTAAGCGCTGGCAGCACCAGACCTTCGCCGTTGTTCACCAACGGTGAGTGTTTGGCAAGCGTTTCGCTCGCAGACATCAGCATCTCGTCGGTGATCCGCGAGGCGCCAGCGGCGATCACGCCAAGCCCGATGCCCGGGAAAATATAGGAGTTGTTGCACTGGGCGATGGGGTACGTCTGGTCTTTCCACACCACCGGGTCGAACGGGCTGCCGGTCGCGACCAGCGCATGGCCTTCGGTCCAGGCGATGATATCCTGCGGCGTCGCTTCCACGCGGGAGGTCGGGTTGGACAGCGGCATGACGATCGGCCGCGGACAGTGCTTGTGCATTTCGCGGATGATCTCTTCGGTGAAGAGACCGGTCTGACCGGAAACGCCAATCAGGATATCCGGCTTAACGTTGCGCACGACATCCAGCAGAGAAAGAACGTCTTCACGGGTGTCCCAGTGCTCCAGGCCGTCGCGCTTTTGCACCAGTTTGCTCTGGAACGGCAGCAGGTTTGGCATCTGGTCGGTGAGCAGACCGAAGCGATCGACCATAAAGATGCGAGAGCGCGCCAGCTCTTCGCTCAGCCCTTCGCGCTGGGTCTGCGCGATGATCTGCTCGGCGATACCGCACCCGGCGGAGCCTGCGCCCAGGAAAACGATTTTCTGGTCGCACAGCTGGCTGCCTGCCGCGCGGCTGGCGGCGATCAGCGTGCCGACGGTGACGGCGGCGGTGCCCTGAATGTCGTCGTTGAACGAGCAAATTTCATCGCGATAGCGGTTGAGCAGCGGCATGGCGTTCTTTTGCGCAAAATCTTCAAACTGCAGCAGCACATTCGGCCAGCGGTGTTTTACCACCTGGATAAAGTCATCCACAAACTGGTAATACTCATCGTCGGTGATGCGCGGATGGCGCCAGCCCATGTAAAGTGGGTCGCTAAGCAACTGCTGGTTATTGGTGCCGACATCCAGGACTACCGGCAGGGTATACGCTGGGCTTATCCCGCCGCAAGCGGTGTAGAGGGAGAGCTTGCCGATAGGGATCCCCATTCCGCCGATGCCCTGATCGCCCAGGCCGAGGATACGTTCGCCGTCGGTGACTACGATAACCTTGATGTTATGGTTCGGCACGTTTTGCAGGATGTCGTCCATATTGTGGCGGTTTTCGTAGGAGATAAATACACCGCGAGCGCGGCGGTAGATCTCTGAAAAGCGCTCGCAGGCGGCACCGACGGTTGGGGTGTAAATCACTGGCATCATCTCGTCGAGGTGATTCTCGACCAGACGGTAGAAAAGGGTTTCGTTGGTATCCTGTATGTTGCGCAGGTAGATATGTTTATCAATCTCGGTTTTGAAACCCTGGTACTGGATCCAGGCGCGTTCTGCCTGTTCTTCAATGGTCTCGACCACTTCCGGCAGCAAACCCAGCAGGTTGAAATTGCGGCGCTCTTCGACGCTAAACGCGCTGCCTTTGTTCAGCAGGGGGAATTCCAGCAGGATAGGACCTGCATAGGGGATGTAAAGCGAACGGTTTTTTTTATGGTTAAGTAGCATCTTACTCACTCCTTTGTCATCACTCCCGACCTGCACCGGGTGCAATCTGGCCGGGCGGGTACGGCGGCGGGGCAGAGTATAAAACAAGTGTCAGCAAAAAGGGGCGTCAGAAAGGATGTTAAAGTAAAAAAACAGCATCTTTGTTGTGAAGTAAGTGTTGCATGTGCGGCCAGACGCATACAGCGTGGTAGAGATATTCCGATAATAGCTGTAATAACCCGAACTATTTTAAAATATAAAAACATTATTCATTCAATTTGAATAAATAAGCACATAATGCTTAATGATATTTTATTGTGCTTATTAATATACATCCTGCCTGTAGCGATACAGGGCCAGTAGTAGTTCTTTCCTAATTATTGACTCTAGTAGACTCCTCCCTGGAGTTCGTCCGATTGGCCAGGGAGGTTTTTTTAGTGAAGATGCCAGGCTGTTGTTGATTTATTTTAAAAGAAACTCTGGGTTTAAATAGAGTTATACAATTGCTTAGCATCATCATTAATATAACTACAATAGTATAATGCCACCTCACCCGATGCTGTCGCCGGCATCGGGTATTTTTTTATGGGCGCGGGAGTCACTGGTGTGACTCCCGGTGCTAATTACATGATCTTCATTCCAATAAACTGGTTCATATGCCCGGCGCGCTTGATAAACAGCAAGGCCTCAAGTGTGGCGACGTCCTGCTCCGTTGGGCCAGACTCCAGGCGGTCGTACAGCTGTCCAGGGCTAATGCCGAACAACGGGTAAAGTATATTCGCGAGACGTCTGTACTCTTGTTTTATTTCAGCGCTGGCTTTACCGGATAATGGAAAATTGGAGAGTTCGATTACTCCATTCTGGAATGTGTGATGTTTGTCGAGCGTGCGATCCATCTTATCGTCCTTTGGTGTTGATGAGCGTACCGACCATGCGGCTATCATATTTTAACGTGTTTGCGTATTCCGATTCACTGAAAAATAGCGGCAATATATTTTTTAAAACGATATTTTTTAATAAAATTAATTAATGATTGACAGGTGCTGGCGCGAGATATGTAAGAATAAAGAAAACCCCGCACAGCAAAAGCGGGGTTTGGCATGGCGCGGATAACATTTATGCGCGGCGTTTACGGCCCGTCGCATGAGTATGATTAAGCATTGTTTCTGCGTCGCCTTCGATCAGCATCTTCTTCTGGTTAGACAGCTTGTAGTTTAAGCCAAGGATATGACGTGCCTTGCGGTTCGATTTCATTCTGACTCCTTAATCCTGCTTCTGGTTTCAAGGACTGGCCCGACGGGGCCGGGCGGAATGTAACCCCATAGTGCATCGCTGAATGTTGATGCAGCTATGATACTCGGCCATCTCTGCCGAAATAGCAACGCCAGTACGCCAGATTAAGCGTCTTTACCATTTCATTTCACCTTTGTTGATCTTCGCGCTTAGCGCCAGCGAGCTCTCATCTTTGAGCGTCGGCCACTGTATTTTCAGCAAGGGGGTGACGTCACCTCACCCCTGACCCACGTTCTATACTTTACTTCCCACGGTTAAGCCAAAGAGGTGACATGATGACTATCCACAAGAAAGGACAGGCGCACTGGGAAGGGGATCTCAAACGCGGTAAAGGGACGGTATCCACTGAGAGCGGGGCGCTGAACCAGCAGCCCTACGGCTTTAATACCCGTTTTGAGGGCGTGAAAGGGACGAACCCGGAAGAGCTCATCGGCGCGGCGCACGCCGCCTGCTTTTCGATGGCGCTATCGCTGATGTTGAGCGAGGCGGGCTTTACCGCCACCGCGATCGATACCACCGCGACGGTGTCGCTGGATAAAACCGCGTCAGGTTTTGCAATTACGAAAGTGGCGCTGGAAAGCCGCATTGCGGTACCGGATGTCGATGCCGCAACGTTCGACGGCATAATCCAGAAAGCGAAGGCCGGTTGTCCGGTTTCGCAGGTGCTGAACGCGGAGATTACCCTTGAGTATTGGCTTAACAGTTAGATAGAAATGCCCGCAGATGCGTAATGTCACTCAGTTAAGCAAAGTAATGAATTTTTATTCATTACTTTGCTTTAAAGACCGCCTTTGAAAAAAGGGTGGAACTGTTCCCTCCGGCTTCTTCTCCGCCTGAACGGGATGTGAAGTGAGAGAATCAGCAGGTCATAAGGTGAACGGAATGACCCGCAGAGCTTAACTGACAAGCATTACCGCAGATGCGGGCATTCTCCGTGAGTTAGCGCAGGCGTCGGTGCAGAAAACTGCCTGTCAGCAGGGCGAGAATCAGCATCAGTGCGATAAACCCGCCGACGCCGTTCCAGCCGTAGTTGTGCCAGAATACGCCGCCTGCTGTACCGGCAATGCTGGAACCGAGATAGTAGCTGAACAGATACAACGACGACGCCTGTCCGCGGGCGCGGCGAGCGCGTGGGCCAATCCAACTGCTGGCGACGGAGTGGGAGGCGAAGAACCCTGCCGAGAACAGCAGCATTCCGGCGAAGATGAGCCACAGCGATGAGAACAGCGTCATCAGCAGGCCAAACAACATGACGCCGGTAAACGCGACCATCACCGGACCACGCCCATAGCGCTGCGTCATGGCACCCGCTTTCGGCGAGCTCCAGGTACCGGTGAGGTAGGCGACTGACAGCAGGCCTACCACCGCCTGGCTCAGCGACCACGGCGACATCATCAGGCGATAGCCGATGTAGTTAAACAGCGTGACGAAGGAACCCATCAGCAGGAAACCTTCCAGAAACAGCAGCGGCAGCCCGCGGTCGCGCCAGTGGAGGCGGAAGTTGATCAGCAGCGATTTCGGGCGCAGCGATGTCGCTTTGAAATGGCGCGAGTCGGGCAGAATGCGCCAGAACATCAGCGCGGCGGCCAGCGCAAAGCAGCCGATAACCGCAATCGCGGCGCGCCAGCCGAAGTAATCCGTGATGACCCCGGTGAGGAGGCGTCCGCTCATCCCGCCAATGGAGTTACCGCTGATATAAAGCCCCATCGAAAAGGCGACGAAGCTTGGGTGGATCTCTTCACTCAGGTAGGTCATGCCCACTGCCGCCACGCCGCTCAGCGACAGGCCAATCAGGGCGCGCATGATCAGAATTCCCTGCCAGCTGGTCATCAGGGTCGAGAGCAGGGTGCAGCATGAAGCCAGCAGCAGCGCGGTGACCATCACCTGCTTGCGGCCGATGGCGTCAGAAAGCGGGCCGGTAAACAGCAGCCCGACCGCCAGCAGCACCGTGGAGACGGAAAGCGAAACACTGGCGTTGGCCGGAGACACGCCAAACTCGTTCGACAGTACCGGTAAAATCGGCTGGACGCAGTAGAGCAGCGCAAAGGTCGCCAGACCGGCGGAGAAAAGCGCCAGGGTGACGCGAATAAACTGGGGAGTACCGCGCTGGATAAACAGGCCCGGCTGGGCAGGGCGGGTATCGTTGATCGTGGTTGGCGGAACATTATCAACGGTGGTTGTACGACTCACGGGCAGATCCTTGGTGAAAACAGCGAATAAAGAAGACGACACAGGTCACAGAATCAGAGTAGGAAATTGTAAATATTCTGTCTAATATATTAATAATCTCAAATGATACTTTAAACATATGAATATTGAATTGCGTCATCTGCGCTATTTTGTGGCGGTTGCCCAGGAGCTGCATTTTGGTCGCGCCGCCGCCCGGCTCAACATCTCTCAGCCGCCATTAAGTCAGCAAATTCAAACGCTTGAAAACGAAATTGGCGCAAGGCTACTGGCGCGCACCAACCGGAGCGTCAGCCTCACCGAAGCCGGAAAGCAGTTTCTGGCCGATTGCCAGCAGATCCTGATGCAGGTGGAGGAGAGTGCGGCCCGCGCCGCCAGGCTCCATCAGGGCGAGACCGGCGAGCTGCGCATCGGCTTTACCTCATCCGCGCCGTTTATTAAAGCGGTCTCCGACACGCTGTCGCTGTTTCGCCGCCAACACCCGGATGTGCATATTCAGACGCGGGAGAGCAATACCCGCGAGCAGATAGCACCGCTCAACGAAGGCGCGCTGGATCTTGGTCTGATGCGCAAAACACAACTTCCGGACACGCTCGAATGGCAAATTATCCTGCGCGAGCCGCTGTTGGCGATGATCCATCGCGACCATCCGCTGGCCGCTCAGCAGCAGGTCAGTCTGGCGCAGTTGGTGACGGAGCCGATGGTGTTTTTTGACCCGCAGGTCGGCACCGGGCTGTATGACGATATCCTGGGCCTGCTGCGCCGCTATGGCTCGCCGGTGATCACTCAGGAGGTAGGCGAGGCGATGACGATCATCGGCCTGGTGGCCGCTGGGCTTGGCGTCTCCATCCTTCCTGCATCGTTTAAGCGCGTTCAGCTCAATGAAATGCGCTGGCTGCCGATAATGGAACAGGACGCGGTGTCGGAGATGTGGCTGGTATGGGCAAAACACCACGAAATGAGCCAGTCGGCGACGCGTTTTCGTCAGCAACTGTTGGCCGCTGCGAATGTGCACAATTTTGGCGTAAATGAATGAAATTATGTGCAGCAAATCACAAGGCTAAGCAAAAATTTGACGACGGGTGTTGAAGTGCTTCACCATAGCGCCAAGATTATTTCGAAGCGCGAAAATAAGGGAGTCCGCGGTGGTAGCTGAAAGTCAACCAGGGCACATTGATCAAATTAAGCAGACCAATGCCGGGGCAGTGTATCGCCTTATTGATCAGCTCGGCCCGGTGTCCCGTATTGACCTTTCGCGCCTTGCCCAGCTTGCTCCCGCCAGCATTACGAAAATCGTCCGCGAAATGCTGGAAGCCCACCTGGTTCAGGAAACCGAAATCCAGGAACCGGGCAGTCGCGGTCGCCCGGCGGTCGGATTAATGGTCGAGACCGAGGCCTGGCACTATCTGTCGCTGCGTATCAGCCGGGGAGAAATTAACCTCGCGCTGCGTGACCTCAGCAGCAAGCTGGTGGTTGAAGAGCAGCAGGACCTCCCGCTCCAGTCGCCGCAGCCGTTCCTGGACCGTGTTATACAGCATATCGATGCATTTTTTATTCGCCATCAGCAGAAGCTTGAAAGGCTGACGGCTATCGCTATCACGCTACCGGGCATCATTGATACGGAAAACGGCATCGTTCACCGCATGCCGTTCTATGACGATGTTAAAGAGATGCCCCTTGGTAACGCGCTGGAGTCGCGAACCGGCGTGCCGGTCTACATTCAGCATGACATTAGCGCCTGGACGATGGCCGAAGCGTTGTTCGGCGCCTCTCGCGGCGCGCGGGATGTGATTCAGGTGGTGATTGACCATAACGTCGGCGCAGGCGTTATTACCGATGGTCGCCTGCTGCATGCCGGCAGCAGCAGCCTGGTCGAGATAGGCCATACCCAGGTCGATCCTTATGGTAAGCGCTGCTACTGCGGCAACCACGGCTGTCTGGAAACCATCGCCAGCGTTGAGAGCGTCATGGAGCTTACCCAGGTGCGGATGAAACAGTCGATGAGCTCTATGCTGCATCAGCAGCCGCTGACGGTGGAGTGGCTGTGCCAGGCCGCGCTGCTGGGCGACCTGCTGGCAAAGGACATCATCAGCGGCGTGGGTACCCACGTCGGCCGCATTCTCGCCATTATGGTGAATTTATTTAATCCGCAAAAAATTCTTATTGGTTCGCCATTTAACCAGGCGTCTGAAATCCTGTTTCCCGCCATCAGCGCCTGCATCCATCAGCAATCCTTACCGGCCTACAGTCAACACATTGCGGTGGAGAGCACCCAGTTTCTCAATCGGGGCACGATGACCGGCGCCGCGCTGGTAAAAGATGCGCTCTATAACGGATCGTTGCTCATCAGACTGTTACAGGGTTAACATTTTTTCACTGTTAACTGAAAAATTGCGCTATCTCAATTTTGCCCGTTTAGGCATCACGTAGACTTTCACCACACTGAACTATTACTTTTATTGATATTTCACTTGTGTTGTTGTGGAGTTAGCTATGCTTAAGCGTTTCTTTATTACCGGTACTGATACTTCTGTTGGAAAAACAGTCGTGTCCCGCGCGTTGCTTCAGGCGCTCGCTGCCAGCGGAAAAAGCGTGGCAGGGTACAAGCCTGTCGCTAAGGGCAGCAAAGAAACGCCGGACGGTCTGCGCAATAAAGACGCGCTGGTGCTGCAAAGCGTTTCGACATCGGCCTTGTCTTATGACGAAGTCAATCCGATCGCGCTCAGTGAAGAGGAGAGCAGCGTCGCGCACAGTTGCCCAATCAACTATTCGTTGCTTTCCAACGGGCTGAGCACGCTCAGCGGACGGGTGGATCACGTGGTGGTTGAGGGAACCGGCGGCTGGCGCAGCCTGATGAACGATCTGCGTCCGCTGTCTGAATGGGTCGTGCAGGAACAACTGCCGGTGCTGATGGTGGTGGGGATCCAGGAGGGCTGCATTAACCACGCGTTGCTGACCGCTCAGGCTATCGCCAATGACGGTCTGCCGCTGATTGGTTGGGTGGCGAACCGTATCAATCCGGGGCTGGCGCACTACGCCGAAATCATTGAGGTGCTGAGCAAGAAACTGCCGGGACCGCTGGTCGGCGAGCTGCCGTATCTGCCGCGCGCCGAGCAGCGTGAGCTGAGCCAGTACATCGATTTAGCGATGTTCGGTGACATGCTGACGGTAGATAGAGTCGTGGCGTAGCGTCCTCGACAACACCGACGCCACCACGCAGGACATCAGTAAGCCGGGCAGCAGCGTATACTGCCCGGTCATTTCGCAAATCATCAGCGTTGCCATGATTGGCGCGTGCGTCGTTGCCGCCAGTAGCGTCGCCATCCCCGTCAGCCCCATCAGTATCGCCACCTCGTCGTCGTGCGGCAGCCACAGCCCCCAGAGGCGTGCGAACAGCATCCCGACCGCCATACCGACAAACAGGGTCGGCGTGAAGACGCCGCCGGGTGCGCCGGAGCCGCTGCTGGCCAGCACCGCGAGCAGCTTACAGACAAATACCCCGGCAATGACAGCAAAGACCGGCGGCGTCAGCAGATAGCCCTGCACCACGCTATAGCCGTTGCCCCAGACGGCGGGGGTGAACAACGACAGCAGCCCAACGATAACGCCGCCAAGCGCCAACTGCCACGGCGGGGAGAGTTTGAGGCGCAAAAACAGCGAGTGGCTGACGCTCATACCCCAGACAAACAGCGGACCGCACAACCCGGCCAGCAGACCCGTCGCCAGCATCAATGCGTAGCTAGCGGCGGTCAGCGGCGCATCCATATGGACGTTGTACAGCAGCGCCGGGCCGCCGCTCAGCAGGTTGGTGGTGAGCAGGGCGACCACTGCCGCGACAACCACCGGACCGAGTGAGGCGAGCATCAACGTGCCGAAGAGTATTTCAGCGATAAACAGGCTGCCCGCCAGCGGCGCGTGATAGGCGCTGGCCATCCCCGCGGCAGCGCCGCAAGCTATCCACAGTTTCCATTCGGATTTGGGAGTGAAACGCTGGGAAAACCAGGAGGCTGCCAGTGCGGCCAGCAGGATCATCGCCCCTTCACGACCAATAGCGCTGCCGCTCACAACCACCAGCAAGGACGCCAGCGATTTCACCAGGCTCGCGCCATAGTCGAATTGCCCGTCGCCGGTTTCCAGCGCCTCCATGTAGTCAGTGGGGGCCTGAGGGCGTTGCCGGGTGTAGCGTTGCCAGCCCCAGAGCAGGGTGCCTGCCGCCAACCCTCCGAGCGCCGGAGTCAGAAACCGCCGCCATCCTGGCAGGCTTGCCGCGGCGTTCACCAGGCTGCCGCTATCGTTGCTGAGCAGCAGCCATTCCAGCACCAGCATCGCATGACGAAACAGCGCAACAGCCAGCGCGGCAAGGATACCGAGGATGACCGCAATCAGCAGGCGGCGGAACATGGCGTGAATGTCGGGCCAGGCATGAAGACGTTGCATGAGTTTCAGCGATTAATCAGAGTGATACCGTATTGTGAGTGGAAACCGGTGAGTTGGCAAAAGCGAAAAATGCCGAACAGGGAAAATGTTTAATATGTGACGTTGTCACGTACTATGCAAACCACTGCGCCTGCCCGCAGGCGCAGCAGGATTAACGGAACAGCGTTTTCTTGGCTACCGGGATCAGCAACTGCGACTGCCATTCCTGCAGGGTATGTTGCGTCAGTTGACCCAGTGCCAGATAAAATGGGTGACTGGCGTGCAGTACGAACGTCTGTAAAAAGCGGTTCGCCCATGGCAGAACGTGCCAGGCCATCAGCTGTTGCCAGGCGTCGTCCCGGCTGTTTTCCCGCAGCCAGGCACCGAGCATCAGTAAGGTACCGAAGTGGTCTTCTGGTTCGTTTTGCGCACTGTCAAAGGCGATGCCGTTCTCGCGCATCCACTGACGCAGCGCCAGCGTAGAGTCGCCAAACAGCACGTTTTCCCGGTCCAGCCAGACGGAGCCCCACGGCGGCGCAGGCAGCGCCCACGGTCCGACAAACAGGCGCTGGAAAGCTTCAGGCAGCGTTTCGTCGCAGGGGGCGCGAAAGCGTGCGGCAAGCGCGTCGGCTTCTGGTAGCGCAACCGGCCACTGTTCGGTCCAGGAACCGTCGGTAAACGCGCTGACCAGCGGTGCGGCCTGTTCGCTGTCGGGCGCAAAATAAAACAGGGCGCCCAGAATGCGGGCGGTAAAAGCGAAAGCATCGCCTTGTTGGCGTGTTGTCATAACGTTATTTCCACAAAACGAAGGAGGCGGGCGTTTCCCGTCTCCGGAGTGTAACCATGATCTCAGACCTTCTCAATTTCCACCAGATTGGTGTGCTGGGGGTTGCCTTTCGCCAGCGGAGAGGGGCGGTGTGTCGTCAGTGTGTTGATGCAAGCGCCGTGATCGATACGATCGCCGTTCATGCTGGCGTTGTGCCAGGCGCCCTGGCCCATGGCGCTGACCCCGGGCATGATGCGCGGCGTCACTTTGGCCGGAATACGCAGTTCACCGCGGGCGTTGAAAACGCGCACCATATCACCGTTGGCGATGCCGCGTCTGGCGGCATCTGCCGGGTTTATCCACACCTCCTGTCGGCAGGCGGCCTGCAGTATGTCGACGTTGCCGTAGCTGGAGTGGGTTCGTGCTTTGTAGTGGAAGCCGAACAGCTGTAGCGGATAGTCGCGACGCTGTGGGTCATCCCAACCCTCAAAGGTGGGGGCGTACACCGGCAGCGGACTGATGGTTTCGTCCTTCGCCAGTTGCCAGGTGGCGGCAATATTCGCAAGTCTTGCCGAATAGATCTCAATTTTGCCTGACGGCGTTTTCAACGGGTTGGCGTCAGGGTCATCACGAAACGCTTTGTAGGCGACAAAATGCCCGTTGGGGTCTTTGCGCTTGTAAATGCCCATCGCTTTCAGCGCGTCGTAGGTGGGGAGTTGCGGGTCTTTGGCGGTCATTTTGGCGTACAGATACTGCAGCCACTGTGATTGCGTACGCCCTTCGGTAAATTTCTGATAGACGTCCGGGCCAAGGCGTTTCGCCACTTCGCTCATGATCCAGTAGATAGGTTTACGCTCAAATTTCGGCGCGGTGACCGGTTGCAGGAAAATCAGGTACCCCATGTTGCCTGCGTAATCGTTCGGGATGATGTCCTCCTGCTCAACGGTCATCAGGTCCGGCAAAAGGATATCGGCATACTTCGCCGATGAGGTCATAAAGTTGTCGATCACCACAATCATTTCGCACTGGCTGTCATCCTGCAAAATATCGTGAGTTTTGTTGATGTCGGAGTGCTGGTTGATGATGGTGTTGCCCGCATAGTTCCAGATGAACTTGATGGGGACATCGAGTTTGTCTTTACCGCGTACGCCGTCGCGAGTCGCGGTCATTTCCGGCCCACGGACGATGGCGTCGGTCCAGCTAAAACAAGAGATGCTGGCTTTCACCGGGTTGTTGAGCACCGGCATACGCTCAATGGTGATGGTATAGGTGGATTCACGGGCGCCGCTGTTGCCGCCGCTGATGCCCACATTGCCGGTGAGAATTGGCAGCATGGCGATGGCGCGCGAGGTCAGCTCGCCGTTAGCCTGGCGCTGCGGTCCCCAACCCTGGCAGATATACGCCGGTTTGGCGCTGCCTATCTCCCGCGCCAACTGGATGATTTTGTCTGCCGGTATCCCTGTGATATGCGAGGCCCAGGCGGGCGTTTTGGCGATGCCGTCATCGCCATGGCCGAGAATATAGGCCTTGTAATGACCGTTGGCTGGCGCGCCTTCCGGCAGCGTTTTCTCGTCGTAGCCGATGCAGTACTTATCCAGGAACGGTTGGTCGACGAGATTTTCATCGATCAGCACCCAACTGATGCCTGCGACCAGCGCCGCATCGGTGCCCGGGCGAATGGGCACCCACTCATCTTCACGTCCCGCGGCGGTATCGGTATAACGCGGATCGATAACGATCATTCTGGCATTGGAGCGTTCGCGCGCCTGTTCAAGAAAATACGTAATACCGCCGCCGCTCATGCGGGTTTCCGCCGGGTTGTTGCCGAACATCACCACCAGCTTGCTGTTTTCGATATCAGAGGTGCTGTTGCCGTCGTTCGAACCGTAGGTGTAGGGCATCGCGCAGGCAATTTGCGCCGTACTGTAGGTGCCGTAATGGCTGAGATAACCGCCGTAGCAGTTCATCAGGCGCGCGACCAACGACGCATAGGGCGACGAACGGGTCATGTTGCCGCCGACAATGCCGGAGGAGTAGTTGATGTACACCGCTTCGTTACCGTACTGGCTGACGATGCGTTGCAGGCTGCCGGAAAGCGTATCCAGCGCTTCCTGCCAGCTTATTCGTTCAAATTTGCCTTCGCCGCGTTTGCCGACGCGTTTCATCGGGTAGTTGAGACGTTCGGGATGGTTAATTCTCCGGCGGATTGAGCGTCCGCGCAGGCAGGCGCGAACCTGGTGATCGCCATAGACGTCATCACCGGTATTGTCTGTTTCAACCCAGTACACCTCATTATCCCGGACGTGCAGGCGCAGGGCGCAACGACTGCCGCAGTTTACGGAACAGGCTCCCCAGACAACGCTATCTTGCGACGCGGTCGCCTGCTGGACGGCCGCCGCCGCACTGCGCAGGCTAAAGGGCAGGGAGAGGCTTCCTGCGGCCAGCGCCAGTGAACCGATAGCTGAGGATTTGATCAGAGAACGGCGGCTGATACCGCCGTGGAGTTCGTGTTCAGACATTGTGCACTCCAGCCATGTAAAATGCCCGGCAGATGCCAGGAAAATGATGGAGCGATGTTACTCAGATAGGGGTAGTGAGATATTATCCCTGGTCAAAACAGGGATAATATCTTTCATTTGAAGGTTGTTACTGCTGATCGTTATCGGTGCGGGTATAGATGATCTTGAAGGTATCGTTGGCGCAATGGCCGACAACCTGGGCATCCGCACGGTCAGCCTGATCGTTGGGCACAATCTCCAGTGTAAAACCGGACTCCGGTACGCCGTTACTGATGATTTTCTGCTGAATCTCATCCTTTACCCGCTCACAGGACTCCGGCGCCGCGAGGGCGGGCATAGCGCCTGCCAGCAAAAGGGCTAACAGCCAACGCGTCTTTTTCATAAGCATCTCCTTAGCATTGCCTTTTCGCAGAGTAGAGATAAAAGCATAGCATTAATAGTGTAAATCGCTGTATTTGCTAATATGATTGAGAAAAATCCCCCAGTGAAGGATGGTATGTGAAAAAACGGCTGTTGGTGCTCCCGCTGATGGTGCTGCTGAGTGCGTGCGACAACGCGTCGCCGCCGGTCGCCTATACGCCTGAGATGGCGAGCTTTTCAAATGAGTTTGATTTTGATCCCCTGCGTGGGCCAGTGAAAAGTTTTACCCAGACGCTGGTGAATGAGCAGGGTAAAGAGACCAAGCGGGTCAGCGCGAGGGTGTCTGCGGAAGGCTGCTTTGACCAGATAGAAATGCACGATCTTGAAAACAACACCGGCGCGCTGCTGGTGCTGGATGCGAACTACTATCTTGACGGCAGAACACAGGAAAAACGCATTCTGCTGCAGGGGAAATGCCAGTTGGCGGCATTACCTTCTGCCGGGATCACCTGGGATACTGACGATAACGGCTTTGTGGTGGCTTCTCACAGCAAGACGCTAAAGGTGACCTACCAGTATGACGCCGAAGGTTATCCGTTGGGTAAAACCTCGGTCGTGGACGGTGACACCTTGAGTATCGTCATGACGCCGGGCAACGATGTGCGTAAGAAAATGGATTACACCGCCGTCAGCTCTCTGAACGACAAAGCCCTCGGTAAGGTGACGCAGCGCTGCGAGTATGACAGCCATGACAACCCGGTCAGCTGTAAGCTCGATATGGTGGATGACAGCGTAACGCCAGCGGTCACGCAGCATTACGCCATCAAAAACGACATCGAATACTACTGAGCCGTGGGTTTTAGTATCGCGTGACTGGCGGGACGGTGTTCCGCCAGGTACTGATGCTGGAACAGGCACATGCGGATAGTATTGCGGTACTCGCCGTTGATGAAGAACTCATGGATGAGCTCTCCCTCCACCTGGAACCCCAGCTTGCGATAGATGTGAATCGCTTTCTCGTTGTCCTTATCGACAATCAGATAGAGTTTGTACAGGTTGAGAACGGTAAAACCGTAATCCATCGCCAGCTGTGCGGCTTTCGATGCGAGGCCTTTTCCCTGATGCTCCGGGGAGATGATTATCTGGAATTCCGCGCGGCGGTGAACATGGTTTATTTCGACAAGTTCGACCAACCCGGCTTTTTCGCCATCGCACTCCACCACAAAGCGACGTTCGCTCTGGTCATGGATGTGCTTGTCGTAGAGGTCGGAAAGTTCAACAAACGCCTCGTAGGGTTCTTCAAACCAGTAGCGCATCACGCTGGCGTTGTTATCGAGCTGGTGAACAAAACGGAGATCTTCGCGCTCCAGTGGGCGCAGCTTAACGGTATAAGCGTTGGCCATGGGGACATCCTTATTAGGGGAAATAAGCGGAAAGGGCGTCGTAACGCCCTGTGGGATTAGGGGGCAAGCGGGCGACCGGTACGACGATCCAGACAACGCAGGGTGTTTGGCTCCCAGTACGCGTTGAGGTTGGCGCTTTGCTCGCAGTTGTCGCGAGAGTCAAAGGCCGCGTCGTGCTTATCCCACTCTTTCTCGGCGCGCGTATTGACCTTCTGGCGTAATGCCCGGGTATCGTTCCACTGCTCCTTGTCCATCGCGGCGTTCTGACGACTCTGGGCGCCGTCGCCCGATTCGATAACCAGTTTGCTGGTCTCTGCAGAGGCAGATGCCGTGTACGCGATAGCACCCAGTGTTAGCATTGCCGTCAGGCACAGGCGTTTGCTAAAAGTCACTTTCATTGTTGTTTCCTTTTGGGTGATGAAATACGGTAATCCCACGGCCAGAGTCTACTACAACTCACCGGTACGGCATACCTGGCAAACGGGTATTATTGCCCGCGGAAACTAAACCCGATTTCAACCAACAATGAGGGGCGGCGGGGATCAGCAGGCGCTGCTGAGGGTGGTTTTGTAGATGCGAACGGCTTCGTTGATATCGGTGGTTTTGACTTCGTGCACTTTTTTGCCGTTGATGAAGATATCGTAACCCTGCTGGTTAAAGCGAAACACCAGAGTGACGCCCCGGAATCGGACCACTTTTTCTTTAACGCCAATACCCTGACGTCGCAGCACCACTTTCGCCATTCTGTCGAGACTCACTTCATTTTCCTCCGACATGAGAATACGAATACAAAAAACGATTCTTCACTTTTTAATATTAATTTATCCTTAAGCACCTTGCCCCGGAGAGCGATTTAATTTTGTTCATACTCAAAACGACCCTGCTGTTTTTTGCGACGGCTATCTGCGAAATCCTCGGCTGCTATCTTCCCTGGCTCTGGCTGAAACGGGACGCCAGCGCCTGGCTACTGCTGGTTGCAGGCGTTTCGCTGGCGCTGTTTGTCTGGCTGTTGACGCTGCATCCAGCGGCCAGTGGGCGGGTATATGCCGCCTACGGCGGGGTGTATGTGATGACGGCGCTGTTGTGGCTGCGCTATGTCGATGGCGTTCGCTTAAGTTTCACCGACTGGGCCGGTGCGGCGATTGCGCTGTGCGGCATGCTGATAATCGTGGCCGGTTGGGGACGCGCATAGCGATGGCCGCCTGCCGCTACCTGCGTTAAAACTCCACGTCTTCCAGACTGAAGATTTCCGTCTGGTCGTTATATGAAAATATCTCGGCATAGCGTCCCCAGTTGATGACGGTATCCAGCGTCTCTTTGGCGGCGATATTCGCGAGCGTGTCCTCCAGTTCCTGCTCGAAGCGCACTCTCGGCGCGCGGTGATCGGTGCGCTCGTCCAGAACGTTCTTGATCAGCGCCGCCAGGGGGACGTAGCGTAGCAGGTGGTCGGCAAACATCACCTTACGGGCCTGGGTGTCGGATTCGGCAAATACCCTGGCCTGCGGCGTCAGGAAAATATCCCCTTCGCGGATATCGGCAAAGCCGAGGAACTGCAAAACTTCGGCGATAGGGAACAGATCGTCAACTTCCAGATGCAGGGAGTGCGCAATGTCCGGCATATCCGCACGTCCGTGGTAGGGCGCCGCGGAGAGCGTTTCGATAAGGCCGGCGATCAGGTTGGTGGAAACATGCGGTAGCGCGGCGCCGGGTTTGAGTCCTTTTCTGAGCGGCCCGCTCACCGGGCGCGCGGTCATTCGCGCGTAAACGTCATCGACCAGTTGGCGAAAGGCTGGGGCCAGACGATGACGGGGATGAGGGAAAGGCACTTTGATTTCGGTGACGACCTTGCCGGGATTTGATGACAGCACCAGAATGCGGTCGCACATAAATACCGCCTCTTCGATGTTATGTGTGACGATCAGCACCGATTTAATCGGCATTCTGCTTTCGTTCCACAGGTCGAGCAGGTCGGTACGCAGCGTTTCCGCAGTGAGCACGTCCAGGGCCGAGAAGGGCTCATCCATCAGCAGAAGCGCGGGATCAACCACCA
>NZ_JAFAGS010000184.1 GCF_019237635.1 Pluralibacter sp. | reverse complement strand
GGGGAAAACCATATCTACAGCCGCTGGTTGCCGTGGGCCGATGTGACGGTCGATACCTGGCTGGTGGCGCTTGGCGACTGGCAGGTGCGTATTCATCACCTCATGACCGCCCGCGACCTCGCCTGCGCAGAAGGCGGGTTCAGCCTTTCCGCGCGCCCGCAACCGGAACTGCAGACCGAACCGGGTCTGTGCCGCGTACAGAATGACGCCGACGCCAGCGCCATTTATTGCCTGAGCGCCCAGCCGCGCCGCGGCGAGGTGGTGCTGACGCCGCCGAACAGCAACTTGCTGTTTGCCGACCGGGCGGCGGTGCCGGTGTTGCGCGGTGAGCTTGCCGCCGGAGAACACTTTCTTATCAGCGCCGTCTGGGCCGGGAATAGCGCCGATGTTGCATCACAGACGCTACCGCAGGTCAGCATCGGCGGCGACAGAATCCACCTGACGTCCGCCACCCATGAAACGCTGCTGACCCTTGCAGCTCTGCCGTGAAGCCGAGGAGAACATCATGACGACCGTATCCACCACGCGCAGCGCGCAAGTCAAAATGAGCAGTTTTATCTTTCTCTACTTTTTTACCTGGTCCTCAAGCTTCGGTTTGTACGCCCTGTGGCTCAGCCAGAAGGTGGGACTGGACAGCATTACCATCGGCAGCGTGTTTGCGATAAACGGCGTGTTTGCCGTGATCCTCAAACCGGTGTACGGCTACATCATGGACAAAATCGGCATGAGCAAATGGCTGCTCTACTTTGTCTGCGCCGTGTCGGCGTTGATGGCGCCATTCTTTGTCGTCGTCTACCAGCCTCTGCTGTTGAGCCATACCCTGGTCGGGATTGTGGTCGGCGCGCTGTACTTAAGCCTCGGTTGGTACGCCGGGGTGGCGGCCTCGGAGTCTTACGCCGACCGTTTCAGTCGCCTGTATGGCCTGGAGTTTGGCCGTATTCGCATGTGGGGTTCGCTTGGCTGGGCGCTGGCGGCCTCGGTTTCCGGCGTGCTGTTTAACTTCACCCCGCTGGCGAACTTTCTGGTCAGCAGCTGCACGTCCGTCCTGATGCTGCTGGTGCTGGTCAGCCTGAAAATTGGCGATGAGCAACTGCGCAATAACAACGTGATTTCCGATAACAAAATCGTCTTTGGCGATGTCGTTATGCTGCTGAAAAACCGCAAATTCTGGATGTTCAGCCTGTACGTAGCCGGGGTGGCGTGGATGATGTTTATCGCCGAGCAGCAGTTCCCGCGCTATTTCGTTTCGTTTTTTGACACCAAAGCGCAGGGCAACGCCTGGTACGGCTACCTGAGCACCGTCCAGTCCGGCACCGAGTTCCTGATGATGATGGTCATCCCGCTGCTGGTGAACCGCTATGGCGCGAAGAAGGGGCTGTTGTTCTGCGGCGTGGTGGTGGGGCTGCGGCTTATCGCCTCCGGCCTGACCACCGACCCGGTGATGATCTCCATCATTAAACCGCTGTACGGTCTGGAGATTTCGCTGTTGCTTATCTCGGTGTTCAAATACATCGCCGAGCATTTCCATAAGAAAATTAACGCCACCATGTACCTGCTGGGCTACCAGGCGATGATCTACGTCGGCTCGGTGGTGGTCGCGCCGCCAGCCGGGTATCTGTACGACAAAATCGGCTTTGAACATACCTACCTGATGATGGGCAGTTGCGCGCTGTTCTTCACCCTGGTATCCGCATTCACGCTGTCACGCTGCAGAACTGAACGCGACGGCGCCCATGACTATACGCCGACGCTGGACGCCGAGCCGGCGAAACACTAACTGAGGAGATGTTATGACCCGTTCTGTCGTTACCGAGCCGCTGCGCCCCGTTGAGCTGCACGCGATTGACCGCCTGGCGCTGCGCCAGAGTCTTGATGCTGCGCTTCAGCGCGTGACGCGCAAGCTTGATAAGAACATTATCGCGTTCGGCGATCGCTTCCCGGGGGAGGCCTGTGAAAACGGCGTCTGGCCGCGCACCGACAACGTGGAGTGGACAACCAGCTTCTGGCCAGGCCAGCTGTGGCTTGCCTGGGAGATGACCGGCGATACGCGCTACGCCGAAGCGGCAGAGCGCTATCTGCCGTCATTTGCTCAACGTATCGAACAGCGGATCGATACCGCCACCCACGACCTGGGGTTTCTCTACTCGCTCTCCTGCGTCAGCGCCTGGCGTCTGACCGGCAATGAGGCGGCAAAACGTAGCGCGCTACAGGCGGCGGACGCGCTGATGGAGCGCTACAACCCGACGGCGAAGATAATCCAGGCGTGGGGCGATCTTAACGATCCTGAGCAGCAGGGGCGGATGATCATCGACTGCAATATGAACCTGCCGCTGCTCTACTGGGCCAGCGAGCAGACCGGCGATGCGCGTTATGCCGATGCGGCCACCGCGCACGTACAGCAGGCCGCCGCGTACATTGTGCGCCCGGATGCCTCGACGTATCACACCTGGTATATGGACGTGACGACCGGCGAGCCGCGCTTTGGCAATACGCATCAGGGCTATAGCGACAACTCCTGCTGGTCGCGCGGGCAGGCGTGGGGCATTTACGGCTTCATGCTGAGCTACCTGCATACCGGCGATAAAAGCATGGTCGAGCTCTCCCGCAGCCTGGCGCATTACTTCATTAACCGCCTGCCGGAGGACGATGTTTGCCACTGGGATCTGGCGCTGCTCGGCACCGATGCCGTACGCGACAGCTCGGCGACGGCGATCGCGGCCTGCGGTCTGCTTGAAATGGTAAAAGCGCTGCCGGCGCTGGACCGCCATCGCGCGCACTACGAAGAGATGGCGTTGCGGATGGTGAAATCGCTGACCGAAAACTATCTGGCCGCCGACGATGAGCCGTGCGAAGGCCTGCTGAAGCACTCGGTGTACCACATGGCAAGCGGCAAAGGGGTGGATGAGTGCTGTAGCTGGGGGGATTATTTCTACCTGGAAGCGCTGGCGCGTCTGCGTCAGGTGTGGACCCTCTACTGGTAAAGGAGAAAACGATGAAAACAGTCGCCGTACTGCTGGCGCCCGGCTTCGAAGAAGGGGAAGCCATTGTCACCATTGATATTCTGCGCCGCCTGAATATTCAGGTGGAAACGCTGTCCTGCACCGAGACGCGGGCGGTCGCCAGTTATCACGCCATCCCGATGGTGGCGGACAGCACGCTGAACGAACGCGTTGACGCCACCTACGATGCGGTGGTGCTGCCCGGCGGTCCGGCCGGTAGCCAGTTTCTGGCGCAAAGCGCCAGCGTGATTGCCTTTGTGCGTCGCCACGATGACGCCGGAAAGTGGCTCTGCCCGCTGTGTTCCGCCGCCGCGCGCGTGCTGGGCGGTAACGGGTTGCTAAAAGGACGCCGCTATGTCTGCTCCGGCGACCTGTGGCAGACGGTGACCGATGGCGTCTATGTCGATGCGCCGGTGGTCGAAGACGGCAATCTTCTCAGCGGCAAAGGGCTGGGGCGGGTGTTTGATTTTGCGCTGACCATTGCGGCGCGGCTTAACGGTGATGACGCCGCGGCGCGGGAGCACGCGGATCATATTTATTATCCGTGGCCGTAATCCGATGAAAAAAAGCCCTGCGTGGGCAGGGCAAAACATCGGAAAGATTATTGATCATCTCATCAGAGTCTGCGCACCGTGGATGATCTGCATTCAGGTTTATTCGGCGGGTGTAATCACCTGACGAATTTGCTGTAGCGACGCGGGATCGTCGAGGGTGGTCAGATCGCCAGGATCGCGGCCTTCGCAAATAGCCTGGATCGTTCGCCGGAGCATTTTCCCGGAGCGCGTTTTCGGCAACTGTGAGACGAACCAGACGTGAGCCGGACGACCAAAGTGACCTATCTGGCTGTCCACCAGCGCCATAATCTCGCGCGCTTCACTGTGCGCGACATCGCAATCCACCAGCGTATCGCTCTGTTTGGGGATGACAAACGCGACTGCCACTTGCCCTTTCAGCGCGTCCTTCACCCCAACGACCGCCACTTCAGCCACATTCGGATGGCTGGAGATACTCTCCTCTATCTCCCGCGTACCCAGTCGATGTCCGGCGACATTAATCACATCATCTGTGCGTCCGAGGATAAAGTAATAGCCGTCGGCGTCGCGAATACCCCAGTCAAAGGTGGCATACACCTGGCGTGAGAACAGCGACCAGTAGGTGTTGATGAAACGTGAATCATCACCCCAGATGGTCTGAATACAACCGGGGGGGAGCGGCCCTTCGATAGCCAACATGCCTTTCTCGTTGACGCCGCAGGGAGCACCGGTCACCTCATTGAGCAACTGCACGTTGTAGCCGTACATCGGTACGCCGGGGCTACCGAGACGCGACGGCCTGTCATCCAGTCCGCGAGCGAGCGCCATAATGGGCCAGCCGGATTCGGTCTGCCAGTAGTTGTCGATAACCGGAACGTCCAGCGTCCGCGTGACCCACGCTGCGGTGGGTTCATCCAGCGGTTCTCCCGCCAGATACAGCGCCTCCAGCGAGGAGAGATCGTAATTGCGGATCTGCGCCGTCGGAAACTTCTTCAGTATCCGGATGGCGGTCGGCGCGGAGAACATCCGGTTGACCTGATATTTCTCCACGATTTTCCACCACACGCTGCAGTCCGGGTAGGTCGGCAGGCCTTCATAAACAACGGTTGCCATCCCCGCCAGCAGCGGGGCGTAGACAATGTAGGAGTGCCCGACGACCCAGCCGATATCCGAGGCGCAAAAGAACACCCCGCCCGCTTTGCCGCCAAAAATGGTGTCCATCGAGGTTGCCAGCGCCACCGCATAACCGCCGACGTCGCGCTGTACCCCTTTGGGTTTTCCGGTAGTGCCGGAGGTGTAGAGAATGCAGGAGGTTTCATTAGACTCAAGCCAGGTCACCGGTACCTGCGCGCCGAGGTGCTGCGGGTACAGGGCGGCGAAATCGATATCGCGCCCGGCAACCCGCGGCATTTTCGCCAGCCCGCGATCCACCAGCAACACATGGCGTGGCGGATACTGCGCCTGGGCGATGGCATCATCAAGTAATGTCTTGTACGGCAGAATTTTGCCGCCGCGCGCCCCGGCATCCGCCGAGACAATCAGCACCGGTCTGGCATCGTCAATCCGCGCTGCCACGCTATGCGAGGCAAAACCGCCGAAGACCACCGAGTGGATAGCGCCAATGCGTGCGCAGGCCAACAGCGTAATGTGCGCCTCAGCAATCATCGGCATATACACCAACACCCGGTCGCCGCGCTGTACGCCCAGCGACTGCAGCATCGACGCCACCACATTCACTTCATCATGCAACTGACGAAAGGTGAACGTCCGCTCCTCTTCGGTTTCTGAAGAGACGGCAATCAACGCCAGCGCATCCGGCTGTGTATCCAGCCAGCGGTCGATGGCGTTGTGACACAGATTGGTCGTACCGCCGCAAAACCAGCGGGCAAACGGCGGATGACGGTAATCGAGTGCCTGCGTAAACGGCTGTTGCCAGTCAATACGCTGGGCCTGTTCGGCCCAGAACGACGCGGGCTGCGTAATGGAACGCTGATAAAATTCGCTAAAAGACATTATGCTCTCCTGATGAACCTACGCCTTAGCGCACGCCGGTTTAGATGACATAGAGGTCCATATACTCATTGACCGGCATCTGCTCCAGGCGAGCCCTGTCCAGAGAGACGTCCAGAATGCGCTGCTGCTGGCGGGACGGGAACTGGCGCGCCAGGTTGATTTTGAATTTCTCGACAAGCTTTGGAATACCGTCTTTACGGCGGCGCGCGTGGCCAATCGGATATTCCACGACCACTTCGTCAAAGCGCGTTCCATCGGTAAACGTCAGGGTGATGGCGTTGGCGATGGCGCGTTTTTCGGGATCGTGATAGTCGGCGGTAAAGGCCGGATCTTCGCAGCAGCTCATTTTCTCGCGCAGGGCATCGATACGTTTGTCCTGCGCTACGCCGTCTTCATAATCCGCCGCCGTTAAGCGTCCGAACAGTAACGGGATCGCCACCATGTACTGGATGCAGTGGTCGCGGTCAGCCGGGTTATTCAGCGGGCCTTTTTTGTCGATGATACGAATACAGGCTTCGTGAGTGCGAATCGTCACCTTCTCAATATCGGCTGCGGTTTTACCCGCTGCCTGCATCTTCTGATAAAGCGTCATTGCGGCTTCAACCGCCGTCTGCGAGTGAAACTCCGCCGGGAAGGAAATTTTGAACAGCACGTTTTCCATGACGTAAGAGCCGTATGGACGCTGGAAGCGGAATGACTCTCCTTTGAAGGAGACATCATAGAAGCCCCAGGTTTTCGCCGTCAGTGCCGACGGATACCCCATTTCGCCGGTTTTCGCCATCAGCGCCAGACGTACTGCGCGGGAGGTGGCATCGCCCGCCGCCCAGGACTTACGCGTCCCGGTGTTCGGCGCGTGGCGATAGGTGCGCAGCGATTGCCCGTCGACCCATGCCAGTGAAACCGCATTCAGGATTTCGTCGCGGGTCAGCCCCAGCATCTCGGCCACCACCGCCGTTGAGGCCACCTTGACCAGCAACACATGGTCGAGCCCTACGCGGTTGAAGGCATTTTCCAGCGCAATACAGCCCTGAATTTCATGGGCTTTAATCATGCCGGTCAGCACCTGCTTCATGGTCAACGGCGCTTTTCCGGCGGCGACGGCATTACGTGACAGCCAGTCCGCTGTCGCCAGAATACCCCCGAGGTTATCGGACGGATGACCCCACTCCGCCGCAAGCCAGGTGTCGTTGAAATCGAGCCAGCGAATCATCGCGCCAATGTTAAACGCCGCCTGCACGGGATCGAGCTGGAACTGTGTTCCCGGCACGCGTACGCCGTTTGGCACCACGGTTCCCGGCACAATCGGCCCCATCAGTTTTTTACAGGCCGGATATTCCAGCGCTTCCAGGCCGCAGCCCAGGGTGTCGAGCAGACAATAGTGGGCGGTGTCGTACGCCACTTTCGACGTGATAGTGTAGTTCATGACATAATCAACAATATCAACGATTTCGCGGTCGAATTCCGGACGCGTATTCATAATTTGAGCGGACATAGGGTCGATTTCCTTTTTTATTTACGTTGATCCAGAGGGATGAAAGCGCGATCTTCCGGGCCAGTGTAATTCGCGGAAGGGCGGATAATTTTATTGTCCTGACGCTGTTCGATGATGTGCGCCGCCCAGCCAGTGACCCGGGCGATAACGAAAAGCGGGGTGAACATTTCGGTCGGGACGCCCATCATGTTGTAGGAGACCGCAGAGAACCAGTCGAGGTTGGGGAACATTTTTTTCGAATCCCACATAACCGTTTCCAGACGGTCGGCGATGTTGTACATCTTCAGCGAACCGCCTTCCTGGGAAAGCTGCTTAGCCACACGCTTGATAACCTGATGGCGCGGGTCGGCAATGGTGTAGACCGGGTGGCCAAAACCAATTACGACTTCTTTATTTTCAATACGTTTGCGGATATCCGCTTCAGCCTCTTCCGGTGTTTCATAACGCTGCTGGATCTCCAGCGACACTTCGTTGGCGCCGCCGTGTTTCGGCCCGCGCAGCGCGCCAATCGCACCGATAATCGCTGAATACATATCAGACCCGGTACCCGCAATCACCCGGCTGGTGAAGGTAGAGGCGTTGAACTCATGCTCGGCATACAGCACCAGCGAAATGTGCATGGCCTTTTCCCAACTGGACGAGGGTTTTTCACCGTGCAGCAGGTGCAGGAAGTGGCCGCCGATAGAGTCATCGTCGGTTTCCGGCTGGATGCGCTCGCCGTTGTGGCTGTAGTGATACCAGTAGAGGAGGATGGAACTGAGCGAGGCCAGCAGCTTATCGGCAATATCACGGGCGCCGGAGACGGTATGACCCTCTTTTTCGGGCAACGTACAGCCCAGCGCCGAGACGCCTGTACGCATCACGTCCATTGGGTGCGACGCCGCAGGCAGCGCTTCCAGCACCGTACGCACATTCGCCGGCAAGCCGCGCAGCGCTTTCAGTTTAATTTTGTAAGCCTGAAGTTCATCGCGGTTTGGCAGCTTGCCGTGAATCAGTAAATGCGCGACTTCTTCAAATTCGCAATGTCGCGCCAGGTCGAGAATATCGTAGCCGCGGTAGTGCAGGTCATTCCCGCTTTTGCCCACGGTGCACAGCGCCGTATTTCCCGCCGGTACGCCGGACAGCGCGACGGATTTCTTGGGTTTCATGACCGGGATAGTGTTTTGCAGGGTTGTTGTGTCGTTCATATTGTCCTCGTTATTTTTCTCATTTTAAGGGTACAGACAGCTTCGCCTTCGCTAGGCTATTGCTTGCGGGAAAACAACGCGTCGAGCTTCTCTTCGAACTGGTAGTAATTGATACTTTCGTACAGTTCGCTGCGCGTCTGCATGATGTCGATAACGCTCTTTTGCGTCCCTTCCTCGCGCAGCACGTTGTACACTCTCTCCGCAGCGCGGTTCATGGCGCGAAACGCGGAGAGCGGGTAAAGCGCCATCGCTACGCCTGCGCTGCGAAGTTCGTCGGTCGTGAATAGCGGGGTGGCGCCGAATTCGGTAATGTTGGCGAGGATGGGCACCCGCACGGCCTCAGCAAACTGGCGGTACATCGGTAGCGCGGTGATCGCTTCCGGAAATAACATGTCAGCGCCTGCTTCCACATAGGCCTGCGCGCGCGCTATCGCCGCATCCAGCCCTTCCACCGCCAGCGCATCGGTACGCGCCATGATCACAAAATCAGGATCGGTACGGGCATCCACCGCCGCGTGAATGCGATCGACCATCTCCTCTTTGGAGACGATCGCTTTATTCGGGCGATGCCCGCAGCGCTTGGCGCCAACCTGATCTTCGATATGCAGCCCGGCCGCCCCGGCTTTGATCATCGATTTCACGGTACGCGCGACGTTAAACGCGGAGGAGCCAAAACCGATATCGGCATCCACCAGCAGCGGCAGCGGGCAAACGTCGGTGATACGGCGAATGTCGGTCAATACGTCGTCCAGGGTGGAGATCCCCAGGTCCGGAAGCCCCAGCGATCCTGCCGCCACGCCGCCGCCGGAGAGATAAATCGCCTGATATCCGGCGCGCTGCGCCAGCAGCGCATGGTTTGCATTGATGGTGCCGACGATTTGTAACGGGTTTTCTTTGGTGAGCGCCGCGCGAAACGCCTGGCCCGGAGAGAGTTGCGACATAGTTCGTCCTTTTGTTATTAACTTGTTACTTTAGGTTGATTCACATAAAGCAAGGGCTATGCCAGAGACGCGTATCGTTAAACTATTTTGTTATTAATCCTTATAATTCAATTTGTTATTCGGTTATAAAAATATCGCATCGTTTTTCATCCGGACAAAAGCGTGTCAGCTAACGTTTCATGAAACAAACTCGTTGTTTCATTGCAACATTGATGAAACACGGCTAAACCAAAAGCTCGGCCCTTTAAATCGACTCCGGGACTTATGGCGAATACGCATGACATTCAGCGCGACAATCACGACAAACCGGTTATCTGGACAGTCTCGGTCACCCGTCTTTTCGAGCTGTTTCGTGATATCAGTCTGGAGTTTGATCACCTCGCGACCATCACGCCCATCCAGCTTGGTTTTGAAAAAGCGGTGACCTATATCCGCAAGAAACTGACGACTGAGCGTTGCGATGCGATCATCGCGGCAGGCTCCAACGGCGCGTATTTAAAAAGCCGTTTATCCGTGCCGGTTATTCTGATTAAACCCAGCGGCTTCGATGTTTTGCAGGCGCTGGCGAAGGCCGGTAAGTTGACGTCCTCCATTGGCGTGGTGACCTATCAGGAAACGATCCCTGCGCTGATCGCTTTCCAGAAAACCTTCAATCTGCGTCTGGAACAGCGCAGCTATATCACCGAAGAGGATGCGCGTGGACAGATCAACGAGTTAAAGGCCAACGGCATTGAAGCGGTGGTCGGCGCCGGGTTGATTACCGACCTGACGGAAGAGGCCGGGCTGACGGGGATCTTTATCTATTCCGCGGCGACCATACGTCAGGCGTTTAATGATGCCCTCGACATGACCCGGCTGACGCAGGTCACTCTGCAGCGTAACCGCCAGCATCCTTCCGCCAACACGTTGCGCTCCCGTTATGAACTTAGCGATATGCACGGTCACTCCGCGTCAATGGAACAGGTCCGTCACGCCATTATGCTGTACGCCCGCTCTGGCGCGGCGGTGTTGATTCAGGGCGAAACGGGTACTGGCAAAGAACTGGCGGCGCAGGCCATCCATCGTGAATATTTTACCCGTCAGGGTAGCCGTGGCGACAAGCGTCCGCCGCCGTTCGTCGCCGTCAACTGCGGAGCCATCGTCGAGTCGCTGCTGGAAGCTGAGCTGTTCGGTTACGAAGAGGGCGCGTTTACCGGCTCGCGACGGGGAGGGCGCGCCGGATTGTTTGAAATCGCCCACGGCGGGACGCTGTTTCTTGATGAGATAGGCGAAATGCCGCTACCGTTACAGACCCGACTGCTGCGCGTACTGGAAGAAAAAGCGGTGACGCGTGTGGGCGGCCATCAGCCGATTCCGGTCGATGTGCGGGTGATCAGCGCCACCCACTGCAATCTGGAGCAGGCGATGAGCCGGGGGCAGTTTCGTACCGATCTGTTTTACCGTCTCAGTATCCTGCGTCTCCATCTCCCACCGCTTCGTGAGCGACAGGACGATATTCTGTCGCTGGCGGAAGCGTTTTTACAACAATCGCTGACGGCGTTAGGCGCGCCGTTTTCCGAGCGGGTGCGTGAGGGATTAGCGCAAAATCACTCTTTGCTGCTCAACTATGGCTGGCCGGGAAACATTCGCGAGCTGCGCAATATGATGGAGCGCCTGGCGTTGTTTTTAAGCGTCGAACCGATGCCCGGTTTGAACACGCATTTATTGCAACACCTGTCGCCGGAACTGACGATAACGGCTGCGGAATCACCTTCTGTTATTCCGCAGCAACCCCCAGCCTCGGCGCAGCAAATTCTCGCCCGGTTTAACGGCGATAAAATGGCCGCCGCGCGGTATCTGGGGATCAGTCGCACCACTCTCTGGCGGCGGTTAAAGCAAGCGTGATCCGAACCGTTATCAATACAGTCCGACCATTTTCCACCATATCAGCCCGATACCAAAGAACACGGCCTGGTTCAGCAGGCTGATAATAAATCCGGTTTTCCACCATACTCCGGTCGGGACATAGCCCGCGCCAAACAAAATGGGGCCGCGCGCGTGGGTGTATTGAGTGAGAGAACAGTACAGGCTGCTGGTAAAGGCGAGCATCAGCGCCATCGGTGCCGCAGGAATACCAAGGTTTATGCCGACGCCAAGGAATACGGCGTAGAGTGCGGCAATTTGCGCGTTACCGCTGGCAAAGAAATAGTGGGTGTAAAAGTAAGCGGCATTCAGCATTAACAGCACCAGAACCCAGTGGGTGTCCTGCATGACATGACCGATGGAGTCGCCAATCACATTCCCAAACCAGGAGGTGAACCCCAGTTTTTTAAGCTGGTTCGCCATCATCAACAGCGCGGCAAACCAGATTAATGTATCCCACGCGCCTTTTTCGCTTTTCACATCATCCCAGGTCAGGACGCCAGAAAGCAGCAACACAGAAAGGCCGACGAAAGAGGCCGTGGTCGGGTCGACACCCAACGTGTCGCCAAAAATCCACAACACTAACAATAAGATAACGGTACCAAGCATCGTCCATTCGCCACGCGACATACTGCTCATTTTCGCCAGTTCGGCCATTGCCAGTTTCGGGGCGTCAGGGGTGTGTTTTATTTCTGGGCGGGTTATCCCGTAAACCGCCAGCGGGACTAATATGAGCGAGACTAAGCCCGGCACGACGGCCGCCACGAACCATCCTCCCCAGGTGAGCGTTACTCCCGCGTTGGCTGCGAGTTTCACTGCCAGCAGGTTGCCTGTATACGCGGTCATGAACATCGCGGCAGTGACGTCATTGACGTTGCCAATACAGGTGACGAGAAAGGTGCCGATTTTACTGCGCGATTCGTCTTCCGGATGAGAGTTAAAACTCCGCGCCAGCGAGTCGGCGATGGGGTAGATCACGCCGCCGCAGCGTGCTGTGTTGCTTGGCATCGCAGGGGAAAGAATTAAATCGGCAAAGGCTAAACCATAGGCTAGCCCCAGCGTGCGCTTGCCGAGGAGGCGGATCATGTGCAACGCGATGCGTCGACCCAGACCGGTTTTGATAAATCCACGCGCAATCATAAAGGCGACCACAATGAGCCAAATCAGCGAGCTGTTCAGATCGCTGAGCGCGGTGGTAATGGCGCCGGAGGCGCTGGTATCCCCTGCGGCATAGGTGAGCGCAAACACCGTGATGCCAATTAATCCCACCGCGCCAATCGGCAGCACTTTTGCGACAATACAGGCGATTGTCGCGACGAAAATAATGGCTGAATGCCAGGCTGGTTGGCTAAGTCCGCTGGGGCCTGGAAACCGCCAGAGCAACATGGTAATCGCTACGATGATAATGAGTGGTAGCCATCTGACGCCGCTTGCACTTTTTCCCGCCATAATAATTTGTCCTTAAATGAAAAATAATGTTGAGCCGTGTAACTTACCCTGCCATTTTTTTTGGTACGGTGTTCCGATAAATAAGTCCATCATAAAATATCGGTATGTCCTGTAGATAATGACGCCATCGGCAGTTTACCGGGTTATGTCATCCTCCATCACATTTACACACAAATTATGTATTGTTAAGAAATAGATAACCAAATTTAAATTTAAATGTTTGTTGCTTTCTAAAAATAAGTTTTGCCAGGAGGGGGCAGAGTAGAATAATGCCAGAGATTCTGTGTCATTCCTTTTGATTGCATATTACTGGAATGACACAGCGTTCCTGACACACCCTATTTATCAGCCTGAAGTTGCGTATGCGCGATAAGAAGCATTTGATAGAGGCTTAATCCTTGGTTTTGAGGATCGTTTAGCACATTCTGAAATGCGGTCGACAACCGTTCCTCTTTTTCCCCGCCATCAACATACTCTGGATACTTTTCAAAAAACGTACGAGCCTGATTTTCTACTTCCTTTTTGTAGGCGTCATTATGTGTCACGATATCGGTGTGGGTCCATCCACGTTGGCGCATACAGGCGTTGTACCCTTCTGTATCAGGACTCTTCTCACTTGTATTCGACTGTTTGTCAGCATTTTTCTGAGGAGACGATGGTGTCGATTTTCTGCAATCGGCATTATCCCGTTCGAAATTCTGTTTTGGTATCGCTGTCGTATTGACTGGCGCTTTATACATGCAGCCGCTGAGTACGATGGCAGCAAGTAGTAGGGGAAGTTGTTTCATTACCGCTCCGCTTTTCTCCATGAATAGAACCGTAAAGTCTCCCTGATAATCACATCAAGATCCTGATGAACTCTGCTCCAAAACGCGGTAATCAGCAAAATTATTTCAATATACATTTCAATGTGAGGAAATATTTCATTCCTCGTTAGATTTGCATCAGGATTTTCTGTGCCCAGATCATTTTAATAGTTCAACCACGGGCCTGGCAGGGTGTTGGCAGATGACAGATCACGATGTGTTGAATCAGCAGGAAATCCTGGGGGAAGGCGATAAGCGTGGTGTGCCAACGCAGGAAGCCTGGTTATTACAGATAAGTGGAAGTAATGCAGTTCAGTTGGAACTGTCCTGGGAAGGGCAAAGCACCTCCTGGGAAGCTACGGGTAATGCGTTGTTGCTGCTTGATCGCGTCGATGTTCGTGTCCTGAAGGGGACGTTGTCTTTACGTCCTCTCCGACTGGAAGTGTTGAGCAAGTTACTTGTCTTTATTGATGAGGCCAGAAATGTTGCTGATTTTGATACTGACAATACCCATTGGGCTCCACTGCAGTTAGAGGATGTGACGATGTGGCAAGACCGTAAGCGTTGCGAATACTGGTTTTTGCAGCAAATGCTGGATCCTTCACCAACGTTTAGCCATTTGCTGGCGTTGCTGCGTCGTAGTGAAAGCTATTGGTTGGTGCGTTTTCTGTTGGCGCAATCGACGTGCAACAGCACGTTGCAGGAGTTGGGTCAGCGTTACGGCGTCTCATATTCTCACTTCCGCCGCTTATGTCGCCATGCGTTGGGCAGTGCCGCGAAATCGGAGTTACGCGACTGGCGGATGGCCAGATCCTTGCTGGACGTGGTGGAGGGGCAGGAGAACCTGACCCAAGTGGCGATTAAGCATGGTTATGCATCATCATCACATTTTTCTAATGAAATCAGAGAGCTGCTCGGGGTGTCACCGCGCGGATTGTCAAACATTATTCAACTGGCTACTAAATGAAAAGGAATATCCTGCGTGCCTGGCTGTTGGCGCATACTCTGCTACTCGCAATGACTCCTGTCACTGCTGCAGAACCCGTCCGTACTCCGGCTAACGGCTATGTAGCGAAAAATGAGAGCCTGCGTAGCTTTTTTGACGCAATGGCAGCCCAACTAAAAAAGCCTGTCGTCGTCAGTAAACTTGCCGCGCGCAAACAGATTACCGGCAACTTTGATTTTTCTAATCCGTCCGTATTGCTGGAAAACCTTTCCCAGCAGCTAGGGCTCATCTGGTATCACGATGGCCAGGCCATCTATGTCTATGATGTCAGTGAAATCCGCAATGCAGTGATCTCGCTGCGTTCAATGTCGTTACCGGCTTTTAATGAATTTCTGCGACGTTCTGGTCTGTATGACAAACGTTACCCGCTACGTGGTGATGGACGTAATGGCACGTTTTATGTTTCTGGTCCGCCGGTATTTGTCGACCTGGTCGTGAATACTGCCAATCTCATTGATAAACAAAATGATGGGATTGAACTCGGGTTACAGAAAATCGGTGTTGTGCGACTCAATAATACCTTTGTCAGCGATCGCGTTTATGCATTACGCGATCAGAAGATCGTTATTCCCGGTATGGCGACGGTCATTGAGCAGTTGTTAGACGAGGAAAGCAATCCACTGCAAAGTTCGACGGGGGGCGTTTCGGTTTCCTCGCGTCCTCCTGCGGGCCGTCCTGATATCCCGACGATGCCGGATTTTGCGGCGGCGGGTGCCGCTGCGCCGACGTATACGAGAGGTGTTGGCTTGGCTGATGCGTTGCAACAGCATGCCTCTGCGAGCGATATCAAAGTTATCGCTTATCCAGACACCAACAGTTTACTGATCAAAGGTACCGCCGATCAGGTTCGCTTTATCGAGCAGCTTGCCGTGGCCCTGGATGTGGCAAAGCGTCACGTTGAGTTGTCGTTGTGGATAATCGATCTTAATCGGGAAGATCTTGAACAACTCGGGGTGACGTGGAGCGGAGGCGCGGCTGTCGGCAGCGCTTTCGGCGTAACGCTGAATCAGGCCGGTTCGATAAGTACCCTGGATGGTCGTCGATTTATTGCGTCCATCAAAGCTCTGGAACAAAAAAATAAGGCCACCGTGGTGTCTCGTCCTGTAGTCCTGACACAGGAAAACGTCCCGGCCATATTCGATAACAACCGTACGTTTTACGCCAAACTTATCGGTGAACGTAATTCCAGTCTGGAACACGTCACTTACGGCACGTTAGTCAGCGTGTTGCCGCGTTTTTCTGCCGATGGGCAGATAGAAATGTCGCTGAATATTGAAGATGGTCGCGAAACCAAAACACCTGATTCTGAAACTGAAACGCCTGAATCATTGCCGGAAGTTGGACGAACGCATATCAGTACTGTGGCTCGGGTACCGCAAGATAAGAGCCTGCTGATTGGCGGATATACTCGCGATGCGAGCACCGAAGAGAAAATGAAAGTCCCTTTCCTCGGCGATCTTCCCTTGATTGGCGGCCTGTTCCGCTACACCAGCGAAAGTAAAAGCAATACTGTGCGCGTTTTTCTCATCCAGCCGAGAGAGATTACTGAGCCGTTGGCGCAGGATGCGAATGATTTCACACAGGCATTGGCTAAAAAAGGGGGTATCGACCTCGACAGCGTTCCATTGCAGAAATGGGTTCGTAGTTACCTGGCCCGTGATATGCGTGAGTTTAGCAATGGAAATTAGACATCGCCCAATGCCCACTCCGGGGGTGCTTTCAACTAAACAACTGGCGAAACAGGATGCGCAACGGGACGTCGTTCGTCAGGGGGATGCAAACCAGGCGGAAGCTCAACGCGCCAGTGATGCAACGCCAGCCGCCGAGATACAACGCTTCGTTCAGTCTACCGACGAGATGTCGGCGGCCATGGCGCAGTTCCGCAATCGTCGTGATCTGGAAAAGAAATCTGAACATTTAACCGAAAGTTTTGAGCGAGTTCTGGAAGAAGAAGCGTTACCCAAGGCCAAACAGATTTTGCAGATTGCCAGGGCGCGTAACGTGAGTGCCGAGGAGTTGTTAAAACAGGCTCGGGCATTATTCCCGGATGACAGTGATTTGGTGTTAGTTCTGCGCGAATTGCTACGTCGTCGCAAGATGGATGAAGTCGTGGCTAAACGCCTGCAGGCGTTGGTTCAGCAGGTGGAGGAACAGGCTGACCCCAAGACGCTAAAGGCGGGTATCAACTGCGCTCTCAAGTCACGGTTATTTGGTAAGGCGCTGGATCTGCGACCCAACCTGCTACGGGCAAGCTATCGTCAGTTTTTGCAAAGCGAAGCCCCGGAAATTGACGTCTATGCCGACTGGATAGGGAGTTACGGCTACCAGCGTCGTGTGTTGGTACTGGATTTTATTGAAAGCGCCATGCTGACAGATATCAATTCTCTGGATGCCAGTTGTTCACGTCTGGAGTTTGGGTATCTCCTGGGAAGGCTCAGCCAACTCAAGTTATTACGCTCTTCTGATGCATTGTTTGTGCATCGACTACTGGCGAATCCTGTCACCAGTGCCTTCAATCCCCGTGAGGAGGACTGGCTGTTACTTATGCTGTCGTTGCTGCAACAGCCACAGAGCCTGGATGCACTCCTGGCCGACACCGTGGGCAACCACGCACTTTTAAGTCGCCATTATGAGCATTCATCGCTGTTACAGGTGCTGTATTTAGCCTGTAAAGCGTTACCACCGTCGCTATTTTCTGGCGACGATGGACAGGAGGTGACGTTAGACGCTTTGCGTCAGATGTCTGCCATTGCCTATCGACACGAACAGATTGAACGTCGTCGGGAGACCGAAAACAGCTCCCTTGACCGAATAGATCAGGATAACTGACTGTGTTTATTTCTACGCTCAATGGCGTCCGCTCACGCCCGGAATTATTGATTCTGCTATTAATGGTGATGATCATCGCGATGTTGATCATCCCTTTGCCGACCTATTTGGTTGATTTCTTAATTGCTATCAACATTGTGTTGGCGGTGCTGGTATTTATGGGATCGTTTTATATCGATCGCATTCTCAGCTTTTCTACTTTTCCTGCTGTGCTATTGATTACGACGCTATTTCGCCTGGCGCTTTCGATCAGTACCAGTCGGTTGATCCTGATAGAAGCCGATGCGGGTGAAATCATCGCGACATTTGGTCAGTTTGTTATCGGTGATAGCCTGGCGGTGGGTTTTGTCGTTTTTTCCATTGTGACTGTAGTCCAGTTTATTGTCATTACCAAAGGCTCAGAGCGTGTGGCTGAGGTTGCCGCGCGTTTCTCTCTTGACGGCATGCCAGGTAAACAGATGAGTATCGATGCCGACCTCAAGGCGGGGATCATTGATGCTGATGGCGCACGCGACAGGCGTAGTGTCCTGGAACGTGAGAGCCAGTTGTACGGGTCTTTTGATGGTGCGATGAAGTTTATTAAGGGTGATGCTATCGCGGGCATTATCGTTATTTTCGTCAACTTCATTGGCGGTATTGCCGTCGGTATGACCCAGCATGGCATGGATCTGTCTTCGGCGTTATCGACCTACACCATGCTCACTATCGGCGACGGTTTAGTGGCACAAATCCCTGCGTTACTTATTGCCATCAGTGCTGGCTTCATCGTCACGCGCGTGAATGGTGACGGGGATAATATGGGCCGTAATATCATGGGGCAGTTGCTGGGTAACCCATTTGTTCTGCTGGTGACTGCGGTACTTGCGTTGGCTGTGGGCTTACTACCTGGTTTTCCCGCACTGGTCTTCTTTATTCTGGCGCTGGCGTTAGGTGTGCTGTTCTATTTCAAGCATCGCAAGGCGAAAAAGGGATCAGCACAAACCGGAACAACCAGTGGGCTGAGTATGGCCAGTACAGTCGCAGGCGCTGAGGGTAACAAAGAGAATTCCCTGGGGCTTATCAGTAACCTGGACAATGTGACGTCGGAAACCGTCCCCCTCATTCTCCTTGTACCCAAGAGCCGCCGCGCAGGACTGGAACAGGCTCAGTTGGTTGAGCGTTTGCGTAGCCAGTTTTTTATCGACTATGGCGTTCGTCTGCCAGACATGCTGCTGCATGAGGGTGATGGTCTGGCAGACAATGATGTGGCTTTTCTTATCAATGAAGTGCGTGCCGAACAATTTGAGATCTATTTCGACATGGTACGCGTGATCAATTACTCCGATGAAATCATCTCTCTGGGGATTCAGCCCCTGTTTTCCCAGCATGGAGCCTGCCAGTGCGCCTGGGTTCACCCCGTGGATAGCGACAAGCTCGCTAAGCTTGGCTACCAATTACGCCCGGCGTTGGATGAGCTCTATCACTGCTTAGCCGCGCTTCTGGCGCGTAACGTGAATGAATACTTCGGTGTTCAGGAGACCAAACATATGTTGGATCAACTGGAGAACAAGTATCCGGATCTGCTTAAAGAGGTGTTACGACACGCTACCGTGCAGCGAATTGCCGAAGTTCTACAACGCTTGCTATCGGAGCGTATCTCTGTACGCAACATGAAACTGCTCATGGAGGCGCTTGCGCTTTGGGCGCCCCGCGAAAAGGACGTCATCAACCTGGTTGAACACGTTCGTGGCGCAATGGCCCGCTATATCTGCCACAAATTTGCGCATAGCGGTGAGCTGCGTGCCGTTATGACGTCTGCTGAAGTTGAGGACATTGTGCGTAAGGGCATACGGCAGACATCGGGAGGCGCTTTTCTCAATCTGGAGCCTGCTGCGTCCGATGAGTTGATGGATCTTTTTGCATTGGGTCTGGATGGATTGGGGACCTCGCACAAAGATCTCGTGCTGCTGACCTCAGTGGATGTACGCCGTTTTATCAAAAAGCTGGTTGAAACGCGCTTCCGGGATTTGGAAGTTCTGTCATTCGGCGAAATTGCTGACAGTGTGTCGGTAAATGTGATCAAAACCATTTAAGCCACTTATATAAAGGATCCTGACTATGTACTCAGTAGATATTGCTCAACTGGTTTGTGCGGCACTGGAAGAAAGCGGTTGCGAACAATCCCATATAGACAAACTGGATAGTCATTCGACGATAGCTCTTGATTTGCATGACCTGCCCAGTATCCATGTCAGTGTTCAGGATGATAACGATGTTTGGCTCTGGTCACTGCTTGGTGAACACAGTGAGGTACTACTGGATCAGCGCGGCAGCGAGTTATTAAAGGCGTTATTGCAAGGGTGTCCTTTTACGCGTAGTGGGCAGTTACAGCTGGCTGTTCAGGATGGTGAGTTAGTTCTCAAGGCACTGGTGCATCCGAATTATCTCAAGGATGGACGCGAGTTTTCTGAAGCACTAAACGGTTTTTTCGATGAACTGGATCGTTTCTGTGGGTCATTACTGCGATGAGCGCGCTACGTTTGCTTTCTCATCTGGCACATCCGCAGCGTGTGTCGGGGCCCATTATCGAGGCCGCGTTACCTGGGGTTGCGATCGGCGAACTCTGTGACATCCGTCGAAGCTGGCGTGATCGTGAGGTGGTAGCTCGTGCTCAGGTAGTTGGCTTGCAACGTGGACATGCCGTATTGAGTCTGATTGGAAGTGCGCGTGGCTTGACGCGAGAAGCAGTACTACAACCAACAGGGCGAACATTGTCTGCCTGGATTGGAGCCTCGGTGCTGGGGGCCGTGCTGGATCCGACTGGCGTTGTCGTTGAGCGATTTGCCCCCGCACTGAGCCCCGTGGGGGAGGAGCGTGGTGTGGATGCCTCGCCTCCACCCTATTCTCAGCGTGTCGGGGTGCATGAACCGCTAATCACCGGGGTTCGCGTGATAGACGGTCTTCTCACCTGCGGCGTGGGGCAACGTGTCGGTATCTTTGCCTCCGCCGGATGCGGTAAGACGATGCTGATGCATATGTTGATTGAGCAGACGGAAGCGGATGTTTTCGTCATTGGACTGATTGGCGAGCGTGGGCGTGAAGTGACGGAGTTCGCTGAAGCCTTGCGGACTTCACCGAAGCGTGAACGTTGTGTATTGGTATTTGCCACCTCCGACTTTTCGTCTGTAGACCGCTGCAATGCGGCGTTGTTAGCCACGACGGTGGCAGAGTATTTTCGCGATCAGGGCCAGCGGGTTGTCCTGTTTGTTGATTCAATGACCCGCTACGCTCGCGCCTTGCGCGATGTGGCGCTGGCCTCCGGGGAAGCCCCCGCGCGACGCGGTTATCCTGCATCGGTGTTTGATAGTTTACCCCGTCTGCTTGAGCGCCCCGGGGCGATTGGCGGCGGCAGTATCACTGCATTCTATACCGTGTTGCTGGAGGGCGATGATGAACCTGATCCTATGGCAGATGAGATTCGTTCGATTCTGGACGGCCATATCTACCTGAGCCGCAAATTAGCCGGTCAGGGACACTATCCCGCCATCGACGTGCTCAAGAGCGCCAGTCGTGTCGCGGGCCAGGTGACCGATGCGGCGCACCAGAATCAAGCCACAGGGATGCGCACGCTAATGGGGCGGCTGGACGAGCTACAGGTCTTTGTTGACCTGGGGGAATATCGTCCAGGCGAGAACGCCGACAACGATCGTGCAATGCAGGCACGTCAACCACTGCAACAGTGGTTACGTCAGCCCTTGCATGAGCATTCTTCGTTTGATCACACGTTACGAGGTATGTATGCGTTTACTACCTAAACTCCAGGCCCTTCAGCGTCGCAGTGAGGTGTCACAGCGCCGTTGTGAGTCCCTGTTGGCTCAACTGGCCCGGGAAGATGATGACATTCGTCGCGATGAGGATGCGCTCATGGCGCAAGCCGAGGGGTTGCGCCAGTTGCTGGAAAGCATACGTCTGACGGGCTCGGTATTGGATCGTGATCAGCTGTTTGCGCAACTGAGAAAGCAGGCAGTCTTGCAACACCAGTTGCAAAACCTGGGTCTGCAATCGGCGCAGCTCGAGGCGCAGCGCAAAACCCTTGCGCAACGCCGGCTTGCACAGCAGGACGAGCGTCGTGTCTGGCTACGCAAAGATGATAAGTATCAACGCTGGACCTCGCGAGTTCGTTATCAAAAGCGCCTGCTGCGATTACGCCAGGATGAGGTTGAACAAGAGGAGAGGACATTATGGAACCCGTGATTGCAACAGCTCTGCCCGGCAGAGTACCAACCCCTTCTCAGGATGAGACGGATAGCTCGCTGGATAATCGTGCCCGTGAGCTTGCGCGTAACAAACCGCGCCAACGCCGTGACGATGAGCGACAACATGATAGCAGCGGCTCCCTGCCGTTATTCCCGATGCAACCGCCCCCACTACCGCCTGCGCTGGCTGCATTGCGCCAGAAAGGACATCTTCTTAAGAACGTGTCGTTGTCCGGTAACGCGCCGACATCAGGAAACGTGCTGGCGAAGGGGGAAGAGGCTAGCGCACCTTCGCGTAAATCAAAAATGACGTTGGCGGTGCAGACGGCCGCCACCGATAAATCCGACGCGATGCAACCCATATCATTGGCGAGCAGAGCGGCGCAGGATGCCTCTCCTGGCGCTATTTCGCTGACGAAAGGCGATACGGCCGATGCGGGAGGGGCCACTTTCCAGAAACGGCAGCCGGTAGCAAACCTGGCTGTAGCGGACACTGCCGTGCCAGCCCCTGGCCGGATGGAAGTCCATGAGAAGCGCACACGCGGTGAGGGGACGGTATCTCTCCCGTCGGTATCGCAACCGGTCTCGTTTTCGCCACTACGGCCACGTACTGAGGCCCCGGTTGCCATGTCGTCCCACGCGCCGGTGACAGTTCCAATTGCCGACGCGCCGATGATGCAGCCGAGTGGATTGACCTACCGTTTCACGCGTTGGGGCGCGGAACATGCGGTCACCGTACAGGGACCGACCAGCGGCGCGTTGCTGCTACAACCCTCGGACTCGCTGGTAACGCAGCAGTTGAGCGCGCAATGGCAATCCGGTGAGCCGCAGAGATGGCAGCTGGCGCGTGATGGTAGCGAAGGTCGGGAGCAGCGTCATCAGCAACAAAATGAGGAAGATGAAGCCTGATGCTGGGGTTAACACTCAAACAGATTGATTTGTCGGCCCGCGCCCTGGATTGCGCGGCTATGTCCTGGCGACATCAGGGGTGGGAGGCGGTGCTGGAAACGCCACCGCGTGACGGTCTGTGGTTACCGCTGGCCGATAGCGAACGTCGTTGGCAGGGGTGGTTACGGTTGCAGGACTGGCTGGAAAACGCCGCGCCGGAACTCGCCGGGCTTGCGGCGTCAGCGGGCGTCGAGCGTCTGGTCGTGCCATGGTTGGCGGCGGTCCATCAGCCGTTGGTATTACCGATGCCAGAACTTGACTATCAACGGCTATGGCTGGGTGAACCGGTACCTGGCGCGGATTTACCGCAGGGACCGATGCTACGGGTGATGGCAGAACAGGGACCCTTGTGGTTAGTACAGGTACCTGAATCCGGTGTCAGCGACGCGAAAACGCTGGCAGGACTGAGCTGGCCGCTACGTTTTGTCATCGGCGATAGCCGGGTCAGTTTATCGTTATTTGGCCGCGTCGCTCCCGGAGATGTGTTGCTGATTAGCGCTCCACTGTCTGAGGTGCGCTGTTATGAGAAAACGCTGGGTTGTTATCAACAGTATGAAGAAGGAATCGCCATGGAATACCAGGAACAGCAAGACGTACAGGATAACGCTGACATTGTCCACAACATGGGGCAGTTGCCTGTTCAACTGGAGTTTGTGCTGCACAATCACCGAGTAACGCTGGCGGGTTTACAAAACCTGTACCAGGGACAGTTGTTGACGCTGCCAGTAGACGCAGAGCGCCGAGTGGAAATCAGGGCGAACGGCGCGCGGGTGGGCCACGGGGAGCTGGTGCAACTGGATGGGCAATTAGGTGTTGAAGTCCACGAATGGTTAGGTGAGAGCGGCGATGACGAATGATATTTCGTTGATTGCAGTGCTGGCGTTTTCCACACTGCTGCCCTTTTTAATCGCCTCAGGCACCTGTTTTATCAAGTTTTCCATCGTCTTTGTCATGGTGCGAAATGCGCTGGGGCTACAGCAGGTGCCATCGAATATGACGCTGAACGGTATTGCGCTCCTGTTGTCGATTTTCGTGATGATGCCTGTTGTAAAGCAGGGGTACGACTACGCCCAGGAGGAGCAGATCAGCTTCACCAGCGTCTCGGCACTGAGCAGTTTTGTGGATAACGGCCTGGACAGTTACCGCGATTACCTGAGTAAGTATTCAGACCCAGAGCTGGTGATCTTTTTCGAAAAGGCGCAGGCCGCTCGTAGCGAGAAGGACGCCGAAATTCCTAAGCTCGATGACATTGAACGACCATCTATTTTGGCGTTACTACCTGCGTATGCCCTTAGCGAGATTAAAAGTGCGTTCAAGATTGGCTTCTACCTCTACCTTCCTTTCGTCGTCGTGGATCTGGTCATCTCCAGCATTCTGCTGGCGCTGGGGATGATGATGATGAGCCCGGTAACGATATCGACGCCTATCAAACTGGTGCTGTTTGTGGCACTCGATGGTTGGACGCTGTTATCAAAAGGATTGGTGTTGCAGTACCTGGACCTGGTTCAGTGATCGCCGTACAGAGGGGGGACTGGTTATGAATGATTTGATGTTCGCTGGTAACAAGGCGCTGTATTTGGTGCTGTTGATGTCAGCCTGGCCGATCATTGTTGCTACCTGTATCGGTTTGCTGGTGGGATTGTTCCAGACGGTCACGCAGTTACAGGAGCAGACGCTGCCCTTTGGCATCAAACTGCTGGGCGTTAGTTTGTGCCTTTTTTTGCTGTCCGGCTGGTACGGTGAAACATTGGTCGGTTTTGGACGAGAAGTGATGCGCCTGGCGATGAGCAAGGGGTGACAAATGTTGTTTGGGCTGTACTTCGACGTCCACGGGTGGGTGGCATCAGCCGCGATTGGGTTTGCCAGAGTGGCGCCGGTTTTTTTTATCCTGCCATTTTTAAACAGCAGCATACTCAGCGGTATGGTTCGTACATCCGTCACTATGCTGGTGGCCGTAGGGTTATGGCCGCATCCCGCGGACGCGTTACCTGATTTCCAGACGTTACCGTTTATGGTGTTGATCGTTCGTGAAGTCACGATTGGTTTGCTATTAGGTTGCCTGCTGGCCTGGCCATTTTGGGTTTTTCATGCGCTGGGCAGCATTGTAGATAACCAGCGTGGCGCCACGCTGAGCAGCAGTATTGATCCGGCTAACGGCATTGATACCTCCGAAATGGCGAATCTCTTTAATTTATTTGCTGCTGTCGTCTATTTGCAGGGCGGGGGGATGGTGTTGCTACTGGATACATTCCGGCAAAGCTATCTGTTATGCGATCCCCTTGGTACCTGTATGCCAGCGTTGCCGATGCTGTTGGGATTGATTAATAAAATCATTGGCCAGGCCCTTGTGGTATCCAGCCCGGTGGTCGCAGCGTTGCTGCTGTCCGAAGTGGTACTGGGGTTGCTATCGCGTTTTGCACCGCAGATGAACGCCTTTGCCGTGTCGCTGACCGTGAAAAGCGGTATCGCCTTATTCATTATGCTGATCTATTTCAGTCCCGTATTGCCTGAACGCGTCATGCAATTGGCCTTCCCGGCATCAGCACTTCCAGGTTGGTTAAAAGAGGTCCCGCAGCGTAATGGCGAATAAAACGGAGAAACCGACACAAAAGCGTCTGCGGGATTCCGCAAAAAAAGGACAATCTTTTAAGAGCCGCGATTTAATTATCGCTTGCCTGATCCTGTGCGGTATTGCCTACCTGGTCTCCTTTGGCTCGCTGGTGGAGTTGATGGGGGCTTTTCGACAGGTACTGGCCGGAGGGGCGCAACAGGATATGCAAGGGTATGCGCTGGCTGTCCTGTGGCTGGGTCTCAAGCTGTTTCTGCCGATCTTCCTGTTGTGTGTAGTCGCATCGGCATTACCTGCGCTGTTACAAAGCGGCTTTGTGATGGCCAGTGAAGCGCTGAAATTGAATTTCTCGGCATTGAATCCGGTAACGGGCTTTAAAAAACTCTTTAGCCTGCGCACGGTAAAAGATGCGATCAAAGCGCTGCTCTATCTGGCGAGTTTTATCGTGGCGGTTCTGGTGCTATGGCACAAACATAAGGGGCTGCTGTTTGCCCAACTCAATGGTGAGCCGATCGTCATTGCTCTGGTCTGGCGCGAGTTACTGTTGTCTTTGGTATTAATCTGCCTTGCTTGCATTGTGATCGTGTTGCTGCTGGATGCCATCGCTGAATACTTTTTGTTCATGAAAGACATGAAAATGGACAAAGAAGAAGTTAAACGCGAAATGAAGGAGCAGGATGGTAATCCAGAAATAAAGTCGCGGCGACGCGAAATGCATATTGAAATTCTGTCAGAACAGGTTAAATCGGATGTTGAAAACTCCCGCCTGATTATTGCCAACCCAACGCATATTGCCATTGGTATTTATTTTAAACCTGAATTACTCCCTATTCCGCTGATCTCCGTGCGGGAAACGAACCAGCGTGCGCTGGCGGTGCGTGCTTATGCTGAAAAAATGGGCGTACCTGTCGTGACCGATGTGAAGTTAGCGCGCCGAATTTTTGCTACCCACCGTCGTTATGACTTTGTCAGCCTGGAAGAAGTAGACGATGTGTTGCGCCTTCTTGTGTGGTTAGAGCAAGTAGAAAACGCCGGGGTTGCTGAGGCCGATCAGCATGAAGGTCGCACGGCACCCGAACGTGAATAAGGGGATGAACTCACGACGCGTGAGCGATTCCTGAATGTTTAATTCACCACCCACGCTTACATTGCCCTAACGGCTATCCCAACACGTTTGGAACGTCGTACCAGGCCAACTCGGCAGGGTTGGTGACAGTGATAAGGAGATATTTTGATGAACTCTGAAACGAATATCAGTGAAGAACGTATTGCCGAAATGGTCTGGGAAGCAGTGAGTGAAGGGGCGACCCTGAAGGATGTGCATGGCATTCCGCAAGATATGATGGAAGGTCTGTACGCCCACGCTTACGATTTTTACAACAAGGGAAGGCTCGATGAAGCGGAAACGTTTTTCCGTTTTCTCGCTATCTACGACTTCTACAACCCGGATTACATCATGGGGCTGGCCGCCGTTTGCCAGTTAAAGAAGCAGTTCCAGAAGGCATGCGATTTATATGCAGTTGCTTTCGCGTTGAGCAAGGATGACTACCGTCCCGTATTTTTCACCGGACAGTGTCAGTTGTTCATGCGCAAGGCGGCGAAAGCCAGACAGTGTTTTGAACTGGTCTGTGAGCAAAGCAGTGATGAGTCGTTGATAGCTAAGTCACAGGTGTATCTGGACAGTTTGCAAGAAGCAGAGGCCGGGTCATCCCGTCAGCAGAAAGAGGAACAGGCATGAGCGACGCAAGTTCAATCGGCCGTAGCGGGTATTTACAAAACCCCCGCCTGGCCGAGGCTGCGTTTGAAAGTGTGCGCAAAGATGGCAACTTTCTTGATGCAGCCGATAAAGCGCTGAAATCGGTACTGGCCGTTAAGGCTGGTGAAGACAATGGCAAGGTGAAGGTGACAGAGCGGGAACTGACGACCCCGCCGTTGACCCAACCTACTCCGAAAGCGAAGGAGGAGCTGAACAGTGCGGGTAAGTTAGCGCTGTTGTTAGGACAACTGATGGTTCTGATGGGCGATGTGTCTCTATCACAGCTGGAAGGTCGCCTGGCGACCTGGAAGGCGATGATGGAGTCGCAAAAAGCCATGGGTGAGCAGTTGTCGCAGGAACTGCAGGGGGCTCTGGAAGGCGCGGAGCAGGCGACAGACGCTTATCAGTCTGCGCTGAACACCCTCAAAGCTAACCAGTCGATTCTTGATGCGGCGAACAAGAAGCTGGCGCAAGCGCAAGCCAAACTGGATGGTTTATCGCCGGAAGATGCCGGGTACACGCAGGCATTAGCCGCGCGCGACCAGGCCGCCAGTGAAAGCATGCTCGCCAAACAAAAGGTCGACCAGGCGGATCAGAATGCTAAGTCGGCACACACTCTCGCAGTAGAGAAGGCGCAAAACGCCGACACGCTTCTGACGCAAGCGCAGGGGTTAGGCCTCAAAAACGAAACGGTCCAGAAAAGTGAAAAGGACAATCTCTCTAACGTCGCCAAACTGACCATGCTGATGGCGATGTTTGTTGAGCTGGTAGGGAAAAACAGCGAAGAGAGTCTGCAAAACGACCTCGCGCTGTTTCAGGCTCTGCAGGAAGGCCGTCAGGCCGAAATGGAAAAGAAATCCTCTGAATATCAAGAAGAAGTACGCAAGTCGGAAGAGCTCAACCGCGTCATGGGATGCGTTGGCAAGATTCTTGGCGCGCTGCTGACTATTGTCAGCGTCGTAGCCGCAGCGTTCACCGGCGGTGCCAGCTTAGCGTTGGCCGCAGTGGGGCTCGCACTGATGGTGGCAGATGAAATGTGCCAGGCATTTGCCGGCTTCTCTTTTATCCAGGAGGCGCTCAAGCCCCTGATGGAAAACGTACTCAAACCCTTAATGGAGAAGATTGGTAAAGCGATCAGTAAAGCGCTTGAATCGTTTGGGGTGGATAAAAAAACAGCGGATATGGTGGGCTCTATTGTAGGCGCTGTCCTTGCTGCTGTGGTGGTAGTCGTGGCTATTGCCGTCCTGATGTTGTTGGGGGGGAAAGCCGCAGCGAGTAATCTCGGTAAGGCTTTGAGCAAACTCATCGGCAATGCGATTAAAAAAATCGTACCCGATGTGTTGAAGACATTGGCTAAGAAAGCGGGTTCTGTGGCAGGTCAGATTGCGCGAGAAGTAGGGTTACCCACCGACAAAGTGGGCAAGGAGTTGATGGCTAACCGCCTTAAAACGTTCGCACTTGGCGGTGAAGTGCTAAATGCGGGGACTCAGGCGGGGGGCGGTATTGCGGCGGGCGTATTTATGAAGAACGCTAGCGACGCGATGGCGGATTTTTATCTGGCACGCACCTCGATGGAACAGATCTCCCGATGGCTGGAGCAGGCAGTGGAAACCTTCGCGGATAGCCAAAAAGTCACTCAGGAATTGCACAAGGCAATGTCAACTGCCTTGCAACAGAATGCCGAAGCCGGTCGTTTCGTACTGCGCCAGAGCCGCGCGTAAGTCAGGAGAATAATCATGACAGCCATTAATACCGTAGCAGCAAATATTAATCGATTTTCATCCGTTCAGGATATCGAGCCGAAGTCGTTATCGAAAACGGTCGGGATCAATATTGGCGATATCCAGCCACTCCTGGATAAAGAAGTGGGTAAGGCGCTGGGAATCACATCAGGTGGCCCGGAGCTCAATGCACCGTTGAGCGGCCTCAGCCAGGACACTATTAATACCCTGAAAACCTATCTGCAGGGTAAACAGAATGACCCTGACTTTCTGCGCAGCTTCGGCGAGCTGCATGAGAAAATTGAGTCAGGTGTCAACAAGCTGGTTGATAACAAGGTTAAAGAGCAGGCGGAGCAAGGGAAACCGTTAGATATTAGCGGGTTTTCATCCTCCGCAATTGCACTTATTGTGGCGGCTAACGTGCTGATGCTGTCACTGAATACCGCCGACAGTAAGCTCAGTGGCACGCTCTCTCTGGTGAGCTTTGACGCCGCGAAGAGTACGGCATCGTCGATTGAACGTGAAGGCATGAATGCGATGTCCGGTGCCTTCGCTCAAAGCGCATTGCAACTGGGTGTCACCGCAGTTGGTGCAAAGACCGAACATAAGGGTCTCAGCAATGAACGCGGGGCATTGAAGAACAACGGTAAAAAACTGGAAGCGCTGAATGCGGAACGCGCCGACATTAAGAGAACGCTGAATACTCATAACTCGACCAAGCTCGGTGCCGATGCTGATGGTCTGGCGACGCTGGAAACAAAGTCGGGTAAAGGGAAAATCAACCAGAATATCAATGAGGCAGCACAGCGCCCTGCTATCGATGATATGGCCGGTGATAGCGTCAATCTGCAGGCAAGTAACCAGCGTCTGAGTCCGGAACACCGGGCTGTGCTGGGAAGCAAACTTGATGAGCTTGATAACGAGATCGCAATCCAGAGTAACGCCCTTGAGGATAACCAGGTGAAGGCAAGAGCTTCACAAGCGACGGGCCGCGCTATTACGAGTGGCGCCCAGGCGGTGGGAGGCATTGCTGGTGCCTCCGGTCAGTATGCGGCCGCGCTGGAGCGCTCCGAGCAGCAAATCAGCCAGGCAAGTAATCAAATGGCGAAAACGGCCTCGGAAGATACGCGTGAGAGCGCCAGGGATAAGCGCAGCGCGAATCAGGAGCTTCACAACTTGTTGATGACTGTTCTTCAGGACAAGAACGCCACCAATGGGTTTATCACGGGTAACATTCGCGTCTGACCCTCAACGTAACAGCGGCGGGTCAGCGGACCCGCCCTGGATGTCCGCCGCGGGGCGGACATTTCCCGCATATCTTGTTTTTACTCCTTCATCAGCCGGCAATATGCCAGGCTGAGGGGGGAAGGGATCTCTATGGCCAGCATTCAAAACAGCATCACTCTACCTCTCATGCCACCCCTTTCTTCGCAGACGCCACAGGAGAAGGGCTCAGGCAGTGTGGGAGTGGAACCCTCTATTGTGCCAAAAACAGCGGCGCCTGGTGCTGAAGTGTCAACGCTGAATAATGCGCTGATTAAGGCGGATGTATTAGCGAAAACGCTACAAACCCCGACGTTCAAAGGCGAGCAAAAAGACGATCGTGTGGTTGCCGCACAGCAGTTTCAAAATAGCCTGAATGGTGTGGCGAACAGTGGGGTTCCGCTGACGCCGGAGCAAAAAACTGCCCTTCAGCAGACCTTCGAACAGGTGTCTCCTCAGGTTCGTATGCCCGCCCCCCAGCTTATGGCCGATCAAAAAAAGACGGTTGAGGACAAAGTCCTTTGGGAAAAAATTGCTAATGCCATTGGGCAGATAAACGAGGAGTACCTGGGGGTTTATGAGAACGTAGTCAGTAATTACACCGATTTCTATACGGCGTACAGCGACATTTTGTCCCAGATGGGCAGTTGGATCACCCCTGGCGCAGATGGCAATAAGGTCAAGCTCGACGTGGGGAAGCTGCTGACTGCGCTTAATAAGTTGAAAACGGATTATTCACTGCCGAATAAAGCCGCGGTGCTATTCCCGACGCAAAGCGACAGCGGTGGTATCACGGGGTCGGACATTGACACCGCGAAACAGTGGGCGAAAGAGCTTGGACTGCCTGAGTCCTGCGTAAAACCCTTTAACGGTAATTATGTGGTTGTCGTGGATTTAACCCCTGTAGACACCATGATCCGTGATGCAGGCGCACTAGGTAGCGGCATTGTGGAAATGGATAACGCGAAATTTCAGGCCTGGCAGTCGGGGTTTAAAGCTCAGGAAGAAAACCTGAAAAACACGCTACAGACCCTGACGCAGAAGTACAGCAACGCCAACTCATTGTATGACAACCTGGTCAAAGTCCTCAGCAGCACCATCAGTAGCTGTCTGGAGACCGCCAAGTCATTCCTGCAAGGTTAACGACGGAGAACCCTATTATGCCAATCACGGGATTATTTCGCTCCTGGTCCTGCCCGGACATGTCAGCACAACATCTTCGCGCTCAGAAGATGAGTGGGATTGGGGAAAATCTGAGCGACGTCCGTGCGAGCAGTGCGGTGTTGTCTCGCTCAACGTCTGCTGTTCAGAATGATGCCCGGTCTTCCTCCGCCGGGCTGGCAAGTTTTGGCGGAATGCACAAGGCTCAGGCAGTTCAGGATTTATTTGGCGCCGCCGGGTCTGAGAAACATCAGCAACTCATGACGATTTTCCTGCAATCATCTAATGCTTCTGCATGCCGGGAAATTACAGCGTTTGCCAAGGTGTATAGCCAGTTGATTCACCAGCCTGATTTGAGTGAGGAGGCCCGTACTACGCTGAATACACTGGCGCAGCAGTACACAGATGAGATCCTCAACGATGGTTTGGGCGAAAAATCTGCATTCGGTCCATGGACCGTGAAGACTGACAAGCCGTATCAGAAACGCAGTAAGCTGGAACATACGCTGGCTATGTTTGCAAATACGCATTCTGCGGGGGACTTTTTGCAATTAGGCCACGGGTTTATGGCGCGCGAAGTCATGCCATTTATTCAGACCTGCCTTGAACAAAAACTCGGGGCGGCGCTGAATGAAGCTACAAGCCAGCGCCTGCACGAGTTAGTTGATAAAGCCGCCATGCAGACGTTTGCCGCTTTGCGTCAAAGTAGTGTCGGGTTGGTTGAACAGCGTGGGGTGGGCGTGGGTAAACTCGCGCGCGATCTGGATACCGTCGCCACCCTGCCGCGGCTGCTGCGCGATATTTTGGCCAATCAGCCTAAGGATTTATCGCAGACGACGCAACCAACACCCGCCCCGGGCTCCTCCGAGGTTCCTGACGCAGTCGATCCTGATCTTGGTCCTGGGCCCGCGCTGGGTCGAGGTCAGGGTCAGGGAGGGATTACCATCAATATTGGCGATATTCATATCGACAAGAGCCAGCACATTGATAACACTCGCCACGCCGGGGCTCGTGGTGAGCGCCCAACGCCAACGCCGTTGGCGCAGAACCTGAATTTGCGGGTGAACCTGAAGGTGAATAGCGACACCACGTCGGAGGCAACGTCCAGGAGCGGCGGCGACAAGCCGTACGCAGGTGAATCACTTTCCAGCAGGTATCGGGTACAGGAAGCGCATGTTCAGACCGTTGAGTCGTTGAAGGCGGACGGTGGGTATGTCTCACAAGAGACCTCGTCTGCCTCGATTCCTGCAGGAGAGCTAAAGACGCTACGTCCAATGCAACACGCGGAAACCCAAACCTCGAACTCCTCGGCTAACGGGTTATTTAATGCTGCCCGGGGCGTGGCGAATAGTCTGTCCCAACTGCTGGACAGGGTGGACACCCGAGCAGCGTATCAGTCCGACGTTACTCTTTCTCAGCGCAATGCATTGACAGCGATGCCAGCTCAGGAGCGGCATGAGAATGAACTCAAAACGGCTGCTGCTGAGCCGCTGACGATCCCGACAGACGCGCAGGCGACATCCCGACTTACCGCTTTTCCTTCAGGACCCACTTTGCAGCAAGCAGTGAAGACTGAACCACAGAGAGCGGTGAAACCGGACGCATCAGAGACGGAGAAACCCACCGTTGTCAGCAGTCACGCTAAGCTGAAATTCCGTGAAGGTAATCTGTATACCCTGCCAACTCTGGCCTATCTGCGCAGTACCGGGGGACAGGCCAAACCAGAGCATGAGCTACTCAAAGCAGTTCGTAGCATGCTGGAGGCTGATAGCAACCAGCCATTCGCCATTCGCCGTGACTTTGACGGCCTGCGCAACAGACTGCTGCCAGGTTATGACGCCGATCGTACCCAACTGCTGAGACAGTTCCGTAATGGATCAATCGACGGGACGTTGAAGAATGATGTCGACACCTTGCGCGACCTCCTTGCTGAGCATCCTGGTCTGGATCGCCGCCGCCCTGCGGTCGCCAATTTTGCGCGGACGTTGATCCGGGAATGCGGTTTGATAAAGCCGGGGCAGCAGCCTAATCCGCTGGTCGTGGCGTTACTGGATGGCGTTGCCGGTACGGGGGACAACAAATGGGACTGGCGTGACGAAGCGCAGCGCAAGCTGCCGCAGAGTGCCGCGTCAGGGGTCGTACTCACGACGGATGGTCTCCATCTTGACCCCTTACACATGCGGAAGAACCATCATGCAAAGTGAACTGGAACATCAGGTGAAAGCGATCGTTGCGAACTGTCTGGCAGTGAATGATCTCCAGTTCGATGCGGACACGCAACTGGTGAATGAACTGTACTTCGATTCACTGGAGCTTATGGATCTTGTGATGGGCCTGAATGAACAGTTTGGCATTGATATTGGCGGTGATGAGGTTGTCGGTTTTATCACGGTTTCGGATGTGTGTCGGGAAGTTGAACGGCAACTGGCTGTGAACGGAGTGAAGACCACAGGATAGCCAGCGTGGCGCTGAGGAGGGCGACCGAGTCAGTGCCTGCTTTACAACAGCAACAGGGATGCAGGAGAGAAAGTGCCACCGAAGATAGGGTTCATGCTATCTGCACCGTATGGTGCGCTTCAGGTAACAGAAACCGGCACGGATGAGTCGGCTTCAGCAATGCTGGAACAGCTACGCACGGTAGAGAACGCTCGGTTCATTGAGGTGCCTGGTGTAACCCGTCATTACCCACAGTTGAACACAGCATTGCTTCGTAGACGAAAAGTCACTCTGCGTTTGCGGGAATCCCCCACCATTTATCTTCCCTGGGGGGAATGGAAAGGGTGGCACCAGCGGTTGATAGATGAAGGTGTTCAGGATGAAGAAAGTGGCAGTTCCTGGGATATCGACGACGTTGACCGGGTTGTTGCGCTTCCCGTGAGGCCTGCCGTACCGCGGATCCTTCTGTGGGGGGAATGGTTGGTCTGCTGGAGTGGGGTGCAGGCTTTTTTGGCTCATAAACCCACCAGGCGGCGGCGACGCCGTCGTGCACATATTGCAGAAACACAGAAGGAAGAGCTTCTATAGGTCATTGAATCATACAGATTTTTTCCGGTTTTATTTGAGGGGAAGAGATAGTGTTTACGGAAATAAAAACATGAATATGCATCAGAATTATTTAAACCTTTTGGGTGAGCGTCTGGGGCTCCCCCTTTGTTTTGATGAGAACCAACAATGTTTACTGTTACTCGACGAAAATTTACTGGTTTCTTTAAGCATTAGTGGTGATGGCTGGTTACTGCGTGGGCTATTGATGGAAGTATCGCCAGATATCAGCAGTACATTTTGGCGAGAAATATTAGTTATCAACAAGGAATTAGCAGAACAGACTCGGGGAACTCTGGCTTACGTTGAAGAGTCGCAGGCGCTGCTTTACATGGATTCTGTTCCGTACCCAGGTGATACCAATGACCTCGTTGACAGGCTGGAACATTTCATTGCGCACCAGGAAAAATTACAAGATTTACTGCGTACCACTAATCATTAACAGGAGAGAATGATGACAGCGTTAACAATGAGTGCATTTACAAATGTGCAGGTAGCAAACCAGAATCAGCGTCTGCGAATCGACCATGCCACCGATTCACCTTCGGTTCAGGTCGCCAGGGAAGGATTTAAAGGCCGTGTGCTGACCTGGCTTGGGGGGTTGCCGGTTTTTCGTAATATCGATGCGGTCAAAACGTACTTCGAGCAGGTTAATATCCAAAATAAAGAGGCGGTGCAAACATTCCTTAAGACGATATCAGACGGTAGTGAGGCAAAGGCAAAGGCAATTGGTGACTATCTGACTCTCAGCGCGAGTCCTGTTCCGCTGACACAACGTCTGATCCAGCAATTAAAGGCACGCGCTGATAGGTATGAAGCTAATGTGGCCCTTCTTAAGGAGACATCTGCTCGTTGGGGGGAACCGGTAGCGAAGACTGCCTTTTTTCTGCTTGGCATCCAGGCGAAAGCGGAGGATGACAGTATGGCAACAAAGGCTTCACCCGATACTGTAACGCTTAATACCACGTTGGAAACCTTGACGGAACAGCAGTCTGCTGGGGCTCTGGGAGGGTTGGCAAAGGCGCAAGATCTTGCAATCCTGAATGGCGAAAGTTTACGGGAAAACCATGGTGTACTTGCTTCAGCGGGCGGGGCGCTTCGTTCGGTGATTACCGGGCTGTCAGGGCTTGGAGAGCTTAAAACGCTGAAGGCGACAGCGTTTACAAACGAACTGCTCAATCTTCATGTGGCGGGGATCAAGTTCTCTCAGTGGGGAACAAATAACGGGCCAGTTTCAGAATGGCTAAACCAGGCAAGCGACGCACAGGTAGCGCACGCAGCACGACAACTCAATGCGATTGCGACAGAAATTACAAAGCTGAAGGTCGCCGTCGAAAAGGGTGAGAAAGTAGAAGGTTTGAGACTCACACCTTCCCGGTTTAAGAACAGCGATGTTCCGGTCAACCCTGAGACTCAGGTTTGGCTGAACGATGGGCGCCCTATGCCGGTGAATAACATTGTTGTCGATGGAGAAACTGTTGCGCTGGCGGGCTCTTATCCGAAAGATATAGAAGCACACATGCGTATGCTGGTGGAACAGAAGTGTACGTCGTTAACGGTACTAGCTGGGGCTGAGGAGATCAGTGCGAAAAGTTTACCACCGTATTTCCAGCAAACTGGTGATTATGGCGCGGTGAAAGTAACCAGCGAACTGCAGGAAACACATAACTTTGGTAATGCAAACGATCCTAAGTCATTAAAGGTGGCGCAATATCAATTGACAATAAGCACAGAAAATAAAACGGTTACACTACCTGTACTGCACGCGCTCAACTGGCCGGATCGTGGCGCACTCCAGAGTGCTGAACAGCTTGAAGCATTGGCAAGACTGTTTCAGAAGGTGAGCACTCCTGAGTCGGAATATGCCAATGCTGAGCCTAAGCCAGCGCTACCGATGGTCCACTGCTTAGGTGGCGTAGGGCGTACGGGGACATTGATTGCAACACATGAGCTGCTAAAGAACCCTGCGGCTGATGTGGTGAGTATCGTAAATGATATGCGTGCTACCCGTAACCCACGGATGCTCGAAGATAAGGTACAACGCGAGCACGTGGACGCGCTGTCAGCCAGATATAACGCGCAATCTGTTGAGGATGAAAGCATTTACGCCAATGAGCCGATCTATGCTAACGCGTAATCTGGATGAGTAGCAAAATGGGCCGTATATACGGCCCATTTTTTTGCACATAGCAATATCTATGTCCCCGGATCACCACTCTTCAAACTCTTTCACTTCACCACCCGATAACACCACATCCTGCATCCATTTTGTCATCTGGAACTGCAGGTTAGTCGTGCCAAGTAGTGTGGCGGCGAGTGGTTCGCTAAGTGGGGCATCCTCCCCTACTTTGTCCAGTGTACGCTGCAGTATGTCGGTTTGCTGCTCCAGCGTGGTGAACGCCAGTTCTCCTGTCTTTGGATCCACGAAGGCGCGCATGGCGTCACTGACAGCCGCGGCATAGGCCTGAGGATCATCTGTTGGCGGTAATTGCAACAGACTATCCAGAAAAGCGCTGGCCAACGGATCGCTGTCGGTAACCGGCGGCGTTATATCCGGGGTGTTATTGACTGCGGGCGCCGAGGGTATGTTTGCGCTTTGCAGGCGATCCTGTAGTGAGACAAGGGCCTCAGCGTCCGCCGAGGAGGGTAAAGGTTGGGGAATACCGGTAAGGGATGAGATCATAATAGCTTTCCGTTATGAGGGAGCGTCGTTGCTGCGACGTTGCCACTGTTCAATGAATTCCTGTAGCGCAAAATCTGAGACCTGGCGGCAGTCTTGCGGCAGCGTATCCAGAGTTTGCAATAGCTCGCGAGTAGCTGATTCCACATACTGCGACGGTGAGAATTCGGCGAACTGATCGGCATGACGCATCACAAAGTCTGGCCTGGCGTGATAATCGAGATGAATTTTTCCTGTCCAGCCGTCAGACAGTACATCCATGAGTCGCGGTTGCAGGACTTGCGCGGTGGTGGGTAGCGTCAGATAGAGTGTTTCATCGGACGCCGGAAGGTTGCGCAACCATTCATCCAGCACCAGCAGCAAGGTCTCGGGGTGGTCGACAGCAGAAGACAGCATTGTTCTGGCGTGCTGGCTGAGCTGTTCACGGCAGCGCCCATCCAGCGTTTGGCTGTCGGCCATATAGGATGCCGTCTGTTGCAGGGTATCCAGCATTCCTTGCTGGTATCCTTCCTGATAAGCGTGTTGGCGAATGAGTTCAGCCTCCTGTTGAGCATCGCGTACAATCCGCCGGGCATGTTGCTGCGCCTGCTGCTCCAGGCGTATGGTGCGCATACGACGCTGAAGCTGCTTACGGCCGAGCAATACGCCGTCAACAGGCGAACACAGGGGGGATGTTGGGATATCTCTGGGCATGTTGTAGGGCCAATGTCAGAATCAAAGGGTCTGCGGCCGGTTGAATGGCCACCGTGTCAATATCGAAAGGGAACAGCAGGGGAAATCGTTGTGCCAGCGGTTTCGGGAGCTTCGACGCCCACGCCAGCAGCTGGGAATACCCTGTTTTCAGCAGTATGTCGTGCCCCGTCACAGTCTGACCAGCAGGTTGCGTGACGGGGAGATCGATGGTCGTAAAAGGGTGAGTCCATGCGGGGAGGCTGAGTGACGCCCCTCCCCAGGCCAGTTCCGCTCGCAGGGCGTGGCAGCCTATCAGATAGGCTGCTTGTGGTAGATGGTTCCAGTGGCGTACCCACTGCCTTGCCAGGGGCGAGAGCGCGGCGCAACGTACCTCCAGCCGATAGGCGTGAAGCAGGAGTTCATTGGCGGCCGCCCGTGCGGCCGGGCGTACTGTCAGGCTCGCTGGGATCCGCACCCGCTGTGGGTGCAGATAAGAGAGTGGATCAAACAGCACGCGTTGTAGCGCGTCAGACAACGACAATTTACGCATCGTCGCGCCTCATTGCGTCCTCTGGCGAGGGAGAGCGATCCGGTGTCGCGCGACGACGTTGCCATAACCAGGCTCCGGCGCCCAACGCTAACAGAAAGGGTAAAAAGACCAGCCAGCCAGCCAGGCCGATCCCACGTTTACTCACCGGTATCGTTGGGGCCTGCTGTTGCGCTTCGCTCCGCTTTGAGAGCACCACAGAAATGTTGTCGTATTCGACATCAGAGAAGCTGTTTTTCAGAAAGCGTTTAATATCGTTAACTTTTTGCTCAGGGTCAATGTCGCGATCATATACGGCTAACGCTGACAGATGGACCGGTTTAGCCTGACGCCCCCCTTCCCCTGAATCAACGTCGTAGCTCACATGGACGCGCGCAGACAATATCCCCTCCATGCTCTGCAGCGACTGTTCCAGCCGCTGTTCAATAGCGGAGTACAATCTTGCCTTTTCGGCTCTCGGCGATGAGACCAGTGAGTCGGCAGGGAACATCTGTGCAACTTCCATTCTGGGGCGTGAGGGGAGATCATAAATTTTCAACCAGTCAACGGCGGCGGCAAAGTTCGACTGAGCAACCAGAATGCTAAAACCCGCTTTCCCCCGGTCAACCTTATCCGCTTCGATGTTATGCCGTTGCAAAACAGCAATCACTTCGTTGGCCTGTTGTTGATTCAACCCCTCAAGCAGGTCTTTTTGCTGACACGCCGTCAACAGAAAAACGAGCAGAACAGCATAAAGACTTTTCATGAGCGCAACAGCCCTTCAACGGCACCTACCGCTTTACGTGTGAGGGTACTGATGAGGGAAACCTCCAGATTATAATTTGAGGAGCGTAATTGCAGGGAAAATAGTTCCGCCGGGTCGGTCACGGCATTGGGCTGTTCCAGACGCGCCAGAATAGCGTCTTTCTCCATACCGAGGTTGACGGCGGATTTGGAGAAAGCCTGAATAAGCCGATCATCCAGCGAGACAACGTCGGTCTCCTGGCGGGTGATATCGCGTGAACGGTCGGTCAGAGCATCCAGCGACTGGATGGCGTGCGTTGGCATGACAAACTCCTTGAAGCGCCGCAGAAGATCTGCAAGGCGCCAGTGGATTAACGGAAGTTTTGTATGATGGCAGCGTCAATATCCTTGAACACTTTGACCGTGTTGGATTGTGCGTTGCGATATAAGTTGTATTCAGACAGTTTGCTCTGATATGCCGCCAGCAGTTGTGGATCGGACGGTTTTTTGGTAAGAGCATCCAGTGCGTCGTCGACTTGCTGCTGCAGGTTTTCTACGCCAGTATTAAAATTTGTCGATATATCATCAAGATAACCTGACCATGCCATGATAATTTCCTTTTTTAACGTTACAGGGGTTTAGGGAAATACCAGTGGCCAGGGCTCATTTTGACATAGCCCTGGTCACCGTACTGGAAGGAGCGGCCCTTAAGCCAGTCATCCTTCAATTCAATTGCAAACTGCACATAGCGTCCGCCCCATTGACGGTAGTAACTGTCGACGAGTTGCCGTGCCCGTAGCAGCTCTCCATCATCCAGAGCGCCCTGGATAACAAAGGTCACCCCGTCGGTTTGGTCGCTTCGGGAATAGGGTAATGCTTGCCTCTTGAGTTCGGCTTCCGCCTGGCGAACTGCAGTGGCGTCGTCGATGGAGACAATGTCTATACGGTTCGTATAGGGTAAGAGGGACATCAATCTGCTATTCAACGTCTGGAGACCGTCGGTCGCCATCGTTGAGCGTTGGCGGCTGATCCAGAGCTGAGGCTGGCGAGGATCATCCAGCTGTAACCGATAGTAGGCGAGGGTCGGATAATTGTCGGCGAGCCAGCGGGCCACCCGTTCATTCTCTCGTTCAGGACTGATCACTTTAGCCGGGTCACTATTCTCCCCTCGCGCGATCACCTGCTGGGCCCAGGACGCATCCCGCTCGTTAGCGGCGACCACATAGAGGGTCTTGTTACGTCCGGGGAGAACCTGGAAACGCTGATTCTCGTTTCCCAACAACATGCCGAGTTCATTGGCCTGCTGCTGTGGGCTGTTCCATAACCAATACCCGCCAGCCAGGAGCAGTAACGCCGCGATCGCCAGCGCGATCAGGGTTGGCGCGTAGCGCGGGCGTGGTTTTGATTCTTCAGGTCGTTTGGTTTTTGGGTACGCTAAGATTTCCGGCGACCAGGACAGATGTTCAGGACGAAGCGCCAGTGCTAGTGCGCCGACGTGCATAACGTGGTTGAAGATAACCTTGTGTTCACGAGCGTTATTCTCATCCCCGGGTAATTCCCGCAGGACAATATCTTCTGGACTGGATGCGTTGAATACGACTTCGAAATTGACCCCTCCTTGCTCCAGCGGAACAAAGAGCGTATCTCCGGGTAGTTCCGGAATGTTGTCATGAGTGACAAGGCTTGAGCGTTCTCCAACGACAAATAGCGTGCGCCCGGGGGATAACAAAAATTCGCAGCCGCACAGCGAGCTATTGAGTAGCCGGATGACGACGTTGTGCGAAGTAGAATTTAAAGTATCGGTTGCCATAGTGAGAGTCTGTAAATACAGGATTATGATGATAGCGTGCACTATATATTGGTTATCCTTTAGACATCCTGATGAAAAGCCGATGAATTATTGGGATGAAGGCGAGATTGTTGGAAAAAGATCGCATGAGGGCTCATTAACATAATGATAGTGAGATTAGGGGGGGCGTATGAACAGGCGGTCATATGAACATAATCACACGACCACCTCAGTATCGTTCAAAAATAGTTTAATTCGTGAGGGGAGTCTGGCGGGTAAAAATACGAGGCTATTATTTTCCCGGAGTTATATTTCTTGCCTCTTTCAGATTACCGGCAATATTTAAACAATGGGGGCGTGCAGTCCTGTCCTTTAACGCTTCCAGGCTCCTTTTCAGCGCCGCCGATGCCGGTGTGGTAGGTAATCCCTCCAGAAGTATTAGCAGTTCCTCGCACCCCTGTTGACGAAAATAAGCGAGTTCATGAGCATCACTGGTTTTTCTGTCTTGCGTCGTTGCGAGCGGCGACATGACGTTACTGCAATGGAACATCATCATCGCGAGAGGAGAGGATTTTCCTGTAGTGACAGCTCCGGTTTTTTCTGACTGTATAGCCTGATTCGCCATCAGGGTCGGTTGACTTGACGAAACTTTCATTTCAAATACTCCTGGATAGCTACAAAGACGCAAGGGGCATGGTCGCACCATCACGATAGCGCATTGACGGAGTATAAGATAGCGAGAACCTTGTGCGGGGACTTGCATAAATTGGTCAATGCCGGGAATGGAGATCCTCTGCGCATGAGCATTTTCTGATATTTACCCGGTTCTGATTATAGGAATCTGAGCAGCATAAAGAGGAGCCAGGCAGCGCTTTTACATATTGCCAGGCATTCGGCTTGAGCCATATTACCTGGAGGGCTTTTATGTTTTTACACAACGTTGCTGGCGTGTCTTTGCTGCAAATACTATCAGGTGCAAAATCATCTCGTGTAATGAACACCGGTCGCCTGGGCGAGAGAGAGGTTGTGGCGACACAGGCAAAAGCGCCACCAAAGATTGAGTGTTTGCGTGGCGAAGAACCCGCGTTATTGTCTGAATTATCGACGCCATCTTCAGCATCTACGCGATCAATTCACACGTTGTTGAATCTGTCATACCACCAACGTGTGGGTAATGAAGATATCTGGCTGCAAACGCAGGGGTTGTCAGGGCTGGTTAAATCATAAGGGAAGCGTGAAATGGAGACTTTATTATATAGCCTGTATGACGCTCTGGATCTGGAGCTGGATGGTGAGGATGCAACGTTATTGATTGGCGACGATCTACTGGTGCACTTTGATGAATCCTCCCAGGGGCTGGAAATGATTTGCCCGTTAGGAGAGCTTCCTTCGGATACTGCGCGCTTACAGTATGCACGGCAGATGAACTACTTCGGGCCTTGTGGGTTAGCAGCAGATGCTGAAGGGACAACTTTACTTGCTCTGGCGCGTATGCCGGAAGGGAGTTCAGCCGCAGAACTCCTGAAAGCTCTCGAAGATTTAATTCAGGCGGCTTCAGCCGCTAAGCGAGAATTAGGGCTTACCCGGTGAGTTGCTAAAGACGAGCGTTTGTCTGTAATACGTTGGATGAATAAATACTTTTTTTGGGGATAGTGCGATCTGTGTAGCTGCCGCAGCCCCGTATTCCCCCCTGGCGGCATAATTCTTTGAGCCGCCAGTTTTTTAGTAGGTCTTCTTTTTTAAAATACATGCAAATAGTAAAGAGGTAATGAAAAGATGTCTTCTTTGCATTCGACTATCATTCGTCGAAACACCAGGACCGTTATGGTGGGTAACGTGCCGGTTGGCGGGAGTGCTCCGGTCACCGTGCAAACCATGACGAACACAAAAACAACGGATGTTGCTGCTACCGTTGCCCAAATTAAACAAATCGAGCGTGCAGGTGCTGATATTGTGCGGGTTTCAGTACCGACAATGGAGGCGGCGGAGGCATTTCGCCTGATTAAAGTACAGTCAACCATACCGGTCGTGGCTGATATCCACTTTGATTATCGTATCGCGCTGAAGGTAGCGGAGTTCGGGGCTGATTGCTTGCGTATTAACCCGGGAAATATTGGCAATGAACAGCGTGTTCGCTCGGTGGTTGATTGTGCTCGCGATCGCAATATTCCGATCCGCATTGGTGTAAACGGGGGATCGCTTGAACGAGATTTACAAGAAAAATATGGTGAACCTACCCCTGAAGCGCTCGTGGAGTCTGCATTACGCCATGTGGAATATCTGGATAAATTTGATTTTCAGAACTTTAAGGTGAGTGTCAAAGCGTCTGATGTTGCGCTGGCCGTTGGGGCTTACCGTCTGCTGGCCCAACAAATCGAACAGCCGCTGCATTTGGGGATTACCGAAGCTGGTGGCCTTCGGGCTGGAGCAGTTAAATCAGCCATCGGCCTCGGTATGCTGCTTGCAGAAGGGATCGGTGATACGTTGCGAGTATCGCTGGCAGCCGATCCGGTAGAAGAGGTGAAGGTCGGTTTTGACATTCTGAAATCGTTGCGGATTCGCTCCCGAGGTATCAATTTCATTGCGTGCCCTTCTTGTTCACGTCAGGAGTTCGATGTCATCGGCACGGTGAATGAGCTGGAGCGACGCCTTGAGGATGTTGTGACGCCTATGGACGTCTCAATTATCGGCTGTGTGGTTAATGGCCCCGGCGAGGCGCTGACTGCAGACCTGGGGCTTGCCGGAGCGGTAAATAAAAGTGCCTTCTATGAAGACGGCCAGAGGGTCGATCGGCTGGATAACCAGGCGCTGATTGCGATTCTGGAACAACGTATTCGGGCCAAAGTGGCTGCCCTGAATCTGAATAAACCCATCAAAGATTAAGCTTCACGTTATAACACGAATGGCTGCCGGGAGGGGGCTTCCCTCATTTTACTCAGGTAGGCGAGATCGCGGTGGTCAGTATTACTGGAGTAGATGTACTGTCTTTATCTTTTGATAACGTTGCCATACTTGTTCGGCATAGTGCATACGCCTGGCATGGTTGCCTGGTGCGGTCCCAGCGTTATAAGCGCCAACGGCCTCCCAGGTGTATCCGTAGCGCTTCATCATGTCCGATAAAATAGAGGCACCGACGATAATCGACAAACACGGGTCTTTGAGTTGTTGTTCATCAATACCCAATTTACGTAGGCGGGGTAAATGTTTGCTGTTGATCTGCATCAGCCCCAGATCCTTGCTGCCATCGCGGTTTCGCCCAACGGCTGCGGGGTTTAATGACGACTCTTGTTGGGCGATGGCGTACAACAGCTGCGGCGAAATATTAAACATGCTGGCAGCGCGATCCCAGCAATCGGCTCGTGCTGCGCTTATCCCTGAGAATAGAAATAGTATCGCGATGATATATTTCACGCCGCCTCCGAATGGTGGCGTTCGATTTCTTTTGCCAGCAGATTAAGACGAGGGTCATGGCGGAATACTTTAATCCAAGGATAATCGTCATTTTGCAGTTGTCGCCAAAACTCCAGCGCAGTGCTTTGTCCGTGTGTCACCAGAATTAAAGGCAGCAGGCTTGCTCTAACGTGCCGGCAGTCAATATTACTCAAAAAGGCCTTTAATCCGGGTAACGCGCTTTTACCCTGGAGACAGTAATCCGCGTACCGAAGATTTACCGCGATTAGGCCGGCGTCAGCGCCTGAGGTTCGTATGACCTGTATTAACGCTTCTGCTTGATCGTGCTGCTGTTGCAATGCGAGTAATAGTGCCAGGATGCTTTGTAAAACCGGGTTATCCTGTCCGTATTGAGCGAGCTGGCGTTTACCCAGAGCAATACCCTCATCCAGACGCGACGTGTAATACATCAGCCATATATAGAGCGTACTGGCTGGAATATGGGCAGGATCGCGTTTAAGGCACTCATTCAATGAACTCTGTGCCTGTAGAAACTCGCCGGACAGGAACATAGCCCAGGCGTGATAATAGTAAAGGTCGGGAGAGTCGGGTGCCAGCAAGCGGGCCTGCTTGAAAAGAGCCTTTGCGACGGCGTGTTCAGAATGCATACAGCTCAGTAGTGCCAGTAACCCCAGAGCCTGGGGATGACCAGGCGCCAACTCAACGGCTTTGTTTGCTGCTTGCCTGGCGTTGGCAAGGGCTTGCTGCTGATCAAAAAGGCCTAATTGAGACATCGTCAGGTAGCATTCGGCCAGGCTGGCGTACAGTTGGGCGTGATCAGGGCTTAAACCTATACACTGTCGAAGCATGGTGAGCGCCTGGCGAAGACTGGAAGGTGTATGACGCTTCATTTCATGGCGCGCATTCAGATAGAGAATGGCTGTATCAAGGGACCCCAGATCGCTGGTTTGTCCCGGATTCCAGCGTAGTTCTGGGATACATTGTGGCAACAGCGTGGTCAGTCGATTCTGCAAAGCCGAGATTGGCTGGTCTGGACAGAGTTCGATACTTTCGCTGTGTATTAATTGGTGGCCATTGGTGCGAACCAGCTCCACGCGCACTTTCCAACCATTGCTACAGGGCACGGTTTGGCCTGCCAGGTAGTAATCAGGATTCAACTGTTCGATCAATGTCATTATGTCAGACAGATCGTGACAATACTGGGTAATGGTTGCGGGGAGAACAATCAGCCCAAAAGGTGAATATTGTGATAATGCCTGTATCAGGGAGTGGTGCAGGTTCACCGCATTCAGCTGTGGGTGCGTGCGAAAAGGCAAAACGGCAATTGAGCTCCGCGATGTTTCAGCTACCTGTGGGGATACCACTACGACGGGGTGGCTGAAACGATAACCTTTGCCGTATACGGTGTCGATATAACGGCAACTTTTACTTTCTAACAGTATGCGCCGTAACGCATAGATACAGCGGGTCAACGATTCTTCGTTTACATCGTTATCGGCCCATATATGGTTCAGGAGTGTATCTTTGCTCACCAGCTCTCCGGCGGCTTCCAGCAACATGGTGAGGACCGCTAACTCTTTAGGTGGAACATGAAGCTGCCGCTCTCGATGAACCAGTGTTCCGCCAGTGTATAAGACGAAATCACCAAAGACATATTGTTTATCCATGCGGGCATCAGTGTAGGATGTCATTTCCAAAGCCTTACTCCTTGTATAATTTTGCTGCTGGAGAGGATGCCTTCGTGGGTATGCATCACTCGGTATTAGAACGTGTCTCCTGACTTCAGGAGTAGGGGATGGATACGGTACCAGAGCAATGCCCTGAAGATAGGCTATCCGCCTGTGTAGTGGCGATAATGATTTTATTTTTTATCTATTACTTTCAAAAAATGTCCATAAGAGGGGCGTAATTCATCTGACCCCATAATTATTTAAATGGAGATATTGGATTTAACTAATTAACAACAACGTCGTGCGAGGGTTATAGGTGTTGCTATAAATGAGTTTTGTGTGTTTTTATTGTGAGATCTAATGCTTTTAATACGCCTGTTCCTTGGCTTTTTTCATTGTTCTAATATTTTTAAGTAATATTTCATTTCAATTTTTAATCATGCTAGTCGATGGGGCAATATGTTAAAAGTTGAAAAGCATTAAAAATCGCAAACTTATAAATAATGCTTATGTATTGTTTTAGGTGGCAACAGCTTTCCCTGGTTAAATAAATTATTTAACTCAAACTAAGTTTTTTATTGATTTTTTTGGAATGGTGTTTCTTGATTTTTGGCGGTGTGTTGAACTTTGATTGATGCAGCAGAATCAGGGGGGGGCGGGGGCTTTTCTTGATGTATGTAATTACATGATCCGGGATTCTCTTGGAATGGTTTTTGTGCTGTTATTGAGTGGTTTTTTGTTTTTCATCCATTCAACCTATTGTTTTTAAATGATTTTATTGATTCCCTTAAGTTCTATTGTTTGACGAAAAACAACGTAATGAAAATTTTTTTCATTAAACAATATTAAAACTTAAATAATTTTCACTGATCTATGACGTATTGTAACTTTATTAAATAAAGTGGTGGTGGGGGATGGATCTTGTACCGTATTGCGTGGTTTGTGCGCAGCATTATGAAAAAATTAATGAAAATTTAAAAATAAATAATAATGTTATTGATGTGGATTTTTGTGTTATTTGTTGGATTCTTTATGTTATTTAAAAATGTTAGCGTCCAAATAATTGTTAGGGGGAGTATTGGCGAAAGCGGAAGGATTCCTCGGGATGGTGGGTTCTCTGGCGTCTCCTGTAAAGCTCAGCCAGGTAACAGCAAAGAGCGTTTTTTGATATAACGCGATGAGGTTATGCGGTACAAACAGAGTGAGCGTTTGTTGAGTAAAGGGATGTGATTAACTCTGTTTTGGTTTATGGAGGGAATGATACATCGCAGAGCATGTCCAGCGCTAAAAACTTGAATATCAGTAATGGTGTCGAAAGGAGTAAGTATGTTTTCCAGTGTCACGAATCGCGTTTCTGTTTTATCACCAGCAGTAATAGGGGATATACCCTCCGTGCGGCGCGATAGTGTGAAGTCTGAGATCGATAATTACACCAGGGATAAACATGTGATGGTTTTCAGTGGTTTTTCGGGTCTTGGCTATAGCGACAGTGCGAGCCTCAAGGCTCAGCTTTCATCGGCGTTGGATGAGGCGATAAACCGCTATGGCGCACATCATCTTTGCGTTGTAGCTGGTGCAACCCCAGAAGGGATCGGCGCCGTTTATGAACTTGCGAAAAATAAGGGAGTTGGAACGCTCGGGATAGTGTCTGAACATGCAAGAGGGGGAGTTGCTCAAGATTGCGATAGGGTGATCTTCGTTAACGATCCTGGTGCCTCATGGAAAGTACTTGATGAGACTGGGGCCTCTTATATGGTCTATGTCGCCACAAAGCAGAATGGACTTTCGCGAACGGGAGAATTTCTGGCCTATGGTGGTGGGGTCGTGACGTTGAGTGAGTTACAAGAAGCAAAATCCATGGAGATACCGCTGACAATCCACCCGGAATTTGAACCAGACCCGCTTAACGCGGCCGCAAAGTTGCAAAAAGCGCCAGGGGAAGACTTAACGCCAGTCAGAAGCGCCTTTTTAAGTGGTGTTTGAGAGTGTGATTGAGGACCTTTTTTGCCTCCGGCTTTCTTGTGTCAACGCAATGTACTTATTTGTCTTGTTGCTTGTTAAACACCGTTTAAGACATTCGAGTGGCTAGCATGAAAGTATTACCCAATATGCTGAGACCTTAATCGCACATACGCTACGGGATTTAGCGTTGGAATATCATATGCCAGATACTGAATCTTTCGCTAAGGATTTGGCTGAAGCGGTGGTGGAGTATATGCCGGATTATTGAGCACAGTAGAAAACATGTAACATCATTTATGTGACCCTGGGTATTCAGTTATAATATTATCCTCAGGAGGGAGTATGCCTTTTTCTACACAAGGTGTTGATTCTTGCCGTGGTGTATTTCGTAAAGGCCCTGCCATGCAACCCGTTTGTGTGAGTAGACACAGCGTTGGTGGAGATTTACAGCGAGCCTCAAATATTCCTGAGGGCTGTTTTCCTGCTTCAGACATTACAGCGTCTATTCTGCCTCAATGGCTCCGGTGTCAGGGATACGGTGCGTACTCTGAAAGTCGGCATCAATACCGTTATCCGAACCTTAAAAAACTCTCGCCAAAACAAGTGACTGCCGAACTGTGGCGTATGAGGATGTTGCTCTCATCTGTGAAATTGATGAGCAGTGGTCTTACGTCGGAAACAAGAAAAACCGGCACTGGTTATGGTATGCATTTGATACAAAAAGGAAACAGGTCATTGCCCATGTCTTTGGCCCACGAACGGATGAAACCTGTCGTCGCCAGCTGGCATTACTTCAGCCATTCAGTCTGGGTTTTATTACTACCGATGACTGGGGCGTTACGAACGTGAAGTTCCGTCAGAAATACATCTTGTGGGCAAGATCACTGTTATTCGCGTTCGGTAGAGCTGCATGAAAAAGTTATCGGCACGTATATTGAAAGGCATCATTACAACCCTTTGGAAGCATGACCGTTTCTTCATCCTGGAGACGCCAGGTGTATGTGTAATCCCATTGATAGCCATTCTGAGACAGGAAAACAATGTGTTTTTTCTGTCCGGCTTTTTACTGAAAAATAGCGAAGCTGTGTCTTGTCTGTCCGTTTCCAGAAATATGATAGCTACGGGCGTTTTTTGAAAGAGATGCGTGCTGGTTGCATGCTATATATGTTTCTTACTAACAGGAGTTATACCGTATGAAGATCCCGAATTTTTTTCGTCCAGCGCAAGTGGGCAATATTTCCCAAGAAACGAAAGACAATATTGAAAAATCAACAAGTAAACTAATCCAGTCACTCAACCGTATTGGGAATGTTGTTGAGCCGAAGGGGAGTAAGATCATGGGGATGCACGATAAAGCGGAATCATATGCACGTCAGTTAGCAAAAAGTGCTAACAAGGGAAATCTTAACGCTACACTGAAAAATGTCCTGAAGCTCGATAAGCATTCGGAGAAGTTTTTCAACTGTGCTGGCAGTCCGTTTACCAGAGAAGATATTCATAACGCGAGAGCGGTAAATCAGAAATTAACAGTGTTGGTGGCACAGGCTGTAGCGCTACGTTCACAGCGTTCGTGATGTCATTTATTTTTTCTTCTGGATATCATGCTGTGTCAGCTGTGCATATCGAATGCAAAAAAACGTAAATTCCCAGGTGGATAACTATGATTTCTTCAGGTGCTATAGCGGGGCGCGTCGCGGTACAAACCTCGCCCCCGGTAACATCGAAACACTCTGAGTTAATCAGCGATCAAAACGTCAGTCCCTTAGCACGTTGTGTCAGACTGGTACAAAACAGTCATCGACAGTTATTGAAACAAAACCCAGAAAAGGCCGACTTTTTAACTGCACTTAAAGAAAGACTGGCTGAGCGGGCCAGTGGCGCAGGCATGGCGGAGGGGGACCATACCAGCCAGGCGCTGAAGCCGTGGCAGGTGGAGTTGGCCAAGGCTAAAGCAGAATTCGCTAGCTCCGCACCTGAGCGGAAAACGGCTGAAGCCAAAGAAGAGGCGAGGGTAGCTGCCGCACTTAATGCGGAGGCTGCGGAGAAAGCGAAACAAAAGGCTGCAGAGGCTGAGAAAGCGAGCAAAGCACCCGTTACCCTCAAACTGGACGCAAATGGCATTCCATTGCCGCCGCCACCGCCCCCCATGAATCCTGTTCCGCAAAAATTAGTTAATCCAACCCGCGGCATGAATAAAGTGGCTGCTGGTGAACAAGGGAAGAAGTCACCCGATAGATCGGTTCAGGATGCAGTATTAGATGAACTTGCCCGCAAACTGGCGAAACGAGCGGGTAATGCCAGTGTGGTGGACATGAACCCGACAGGCCAGGTGCTGAAGCCGTGGCAGGTGGAGCTGGCCAAGGTTAAAGCAGAATTCGCTAACTCCGCGCCTGCGCGAAAAGCGAATGAAGCTAAAGAAGACGCAAGGGTAGCTGCTGCGCTTAATGCAGAAGCTGCGGAGAAAGAGAAACAAAAGGCGGCAGAAGCGGAGAAGGCGAACAGAGTACCTGTTACCTTGAAACTGGACGCAAACGGTATTCCATTGCCGCCGCCACCGCCGCCGCCGCCGCCTTCCGTGAATCATATTCCACGTGAAAAATTCAGTCAGACCAAGTTGTAACCTCAAGTGCAGCACTTAATGCTGCACTCTGTTCAATGCTTATTAAGTCAGTTTAAGCTGCTGGAGTAGTGGAGGCACCTGCGTTTAAAAAGCAAAAAAACGCCTTGTGGGCGAACTTATCCGCAGCGGCGCTACCCAGGTTTCCGTGCTATCGGGCTCATTTCCAGTCTTATCAGGTTGTAGACTATCTGTAGTGGCAGATGTACTCAGAGCGCAAGAATGCCTTACCAGACGTGGGGAACAAGGCGATATTTCACCTTCTGCATATAGTCGCTATAACCAGGCAACTTCTCTTTGAGAAAGTCTTCCTCATCAAAGATGCGCCAGGCGAGTACCGGGAAGAATGGCACGAGCAGGAAAATACTCCACCAGGAACCGAGTGCAAGCGGCATCGCCGCAAGAAGTAGCAATGCACCTGAATACATCGGGTGTCGGATGTACGCATACAGGCCGTTTGACACAACGGTCTGCCCTTCCTCCACCTGAATGGTAGAAGCCGCAAAGGTATTCGATTTCATCACCGAGAAGAACAACAGGAAGGATATGATGATAAATATCTCTGCGAGAATGGAGACAATGGGTGCCACTGGTGACCAGCTAAAACGATGGTCGAGCGCAGGAAGTACGACGAACCCGACAAAGCCAAGAATGAACAGCGATGAGATAAATTTCTGCGCCGGACGCTGTTCCGCCCGAGGACCAAAATGTATACGACGCTCGAGCAGCTTTCGGTCATGCATCAGAAAATAAATACCCAACGCCTGCGAGCTTATCTCAAACACAATCACAAAGACCCATGCCTGCCAGTAATCCAGGGTCCCCGCAGGAATGAATATGCATGCAAGAAAAATTAACAGCGTTATCAGGTTGGCCAGCACTCCGCGGACATAAAAATTTGACATGATAGTCTGTCTCTCTATACGCGTAAGTTACCCCATGGTACCTCTGCCGCCACGCTGCATTGCCTCGTGAACGGCCACTCATCATTACAACTATAGGCTATCTTTTGGCGAAAATAGATAAGCCTCATTTAAGTGAAAAAGCAAAAATCTGACGTTGAATCCGATCATGGCCATTCCACTTACCCGGTAGTGAACGGGCCCTCATATTTCGATAAAAATTAAAAATCAGATTCTTCGCGTGATTGTTGTAATTTTGTACGGTTTTAAACCCTCAGGCAAAGTGATCATTTGCCGTACATCCTTATTTCATAAGGTCTGAAAGGGTGTTGTGGAGAAAACCCTTATAAAACAGAAGGGTTATTATTATTTGTTAAATATGTCATTTGTAAATTTATGTTACATATTTTTATTTCCGCTGATTAGGGAACGTTCCTACACTCTTGCCTATGGGGTCTTATCTGAATTTTTTCATTTCAGATAAACACCCCAAAATACAGTGTCAACATGCTAGTGAATGGAATGTGCTCGCTTTTGACTCCGGTGTTTTTATTCACGTAGGATGACGTGAACCGGGAGGTTGTTCTGGCAGGGTAAGCCTTTCTTATTAATTTCTCACTGGCATTGACCGTTTCTATCACTCAATAGAACAGGGACAGCCATGTCTAACTCTTCCTATCAGTCCGAAATACCCAAGGCGCGCGTTAACATAAAGCTGGATTTGCACACCGGAGGGAGTCAAAAGAAAGTCGAATTGCCCCTGAAACTGATGGTGGTGGGGAATTACAGCAATGGTAGCGAGCAGCGACCTGTATCGGAGCGTGAGCCGGTCAGCATTAACAAAAACAACTTCGACAACGTGTTATCCGAGTTTTCCCCTTCCGTAAATCTGTCCGTAGAAAACACCCTGGCCGGTGACGGCAGTGAAGACAATATCAGACTGACGTTCCACAGCATGAAGGATTTTGCGCCAGAACAGGTGGCGGCCAGCATACCGCAACTGAAAGCGATGCTCGCCATGCGTAACCTGCTCCGTGACCTCAAAGCCAACCTTTTAGACAACCAGGCCTTCCGTAAGGAACTGGAAAAAATCCTGCTCGACCCGGCGCTGAGCGCCGAACTGCGCAGTGAACTGTCGGCACTGGCTCCGAAAGAAGCATAACGGTCACGATGTTTTAACGGATTAATAAGGAAGATGTTGATGTCTGTAAAAAAAGAGAATGCCGCTGGTGGCGAAAACGTAGTGCTTGAACGTCCTGCAACGGGTGGGGTTTACGCATCCCTGTTTGAAAAAATCAACCTGAACCCGGTGTCTGAGCTGAGCGCGCTGGATATCTGGCAGGACGCCCAGGCGATGTCGGATGCGACCGCTGATGAACGTTTAACGGCCGGGATGCAGGTTTTTCTGGAGTGCCTGACCAAAGCCGGCTCAAAAGTTGAAAAACTCGATAAGACGCTGATTGACCACCATATCGCTGAACTGGATCACCAGATTAGCCGCCAACTGGATGCGGTTATGCATCACGAGGAGTTTCAGGCGGTAGAGAGTCTGTGGTGTGGGCTGAAGTCGCTGGTCGATAAAACCGATTTCCGTCAGAACGTCAAAATCGAACTGCTGGACCTGTCGAAAGACGATCTGCGTCAGGACTTTGAAGACGCGCCGGAGATTATTCAGAGCGGATTATACCAGCACACGTACACGGCAGAGTACGACAGCCCGGGTGGCGAGCCGATTGCTGCACTGATTTCTGCTTACGAGTTTGATGCCTCTGCGCAAGATGTTGCCCTGTTGCGCAATATTTCGAAAGTGTCTGCTGCAGCTCATATGCCGTTTATCGGCTCTGCCGGCCCGAAATTCTTCCTCAAGGACTCAATGGAGGACGTGGCGGCCATCAAAGATATCGGTAACTACTTTGACCGTGCCGAGTACATCAAGTGGAAATCCTTCCGCGAGACGGATGATTCCCGCTATATCGGTCTGGTGATGCCGCGCGTACTCGGTCGTCTGCCGTATGGTCCGGACACCGTGCCAGTGCGCAGCTTCAACTATGTGGAAGAAGTGAAAGGCCCGGATCACGATAAATACCTGTGGACCAATGCCTCCTTCGCCTTTGCCGCCAACATGGTGCGCAGTTTTATCAACAACGGCTGGTGCGTACAAATCCGTGGCCCGCAGGCCGGTGGTGCTGTTCAGGACCTGCCTATCCATCTGTACGATCTGGGCACCGGCAATCAGGTGAAGATCCCGTCAGAAGTGATGATCCCGGAAACACGCGAATTCGAGTTCGCGAATCTCGGCTTCATTCCCCTGTCTTACTACAAGAACCGCGACTACAGCTGCTTCTTCTCGGCTAACTCCACCCAGAAACCGGCACTGTATGACACCGCCGATGCGACGGCCAACAGTCGCATCAACGCGCGTCTGCCGTATATCTTCCTGCTGTCGCGTATCGCGCACTACCTGAAACTCATCCAGCGTGAAAACATCGGCACCACCAAGGACAGGCGTTTGCTCGAGCTGGAACTGAATACCTGGGTTCGCGGTCTGGTGACTGAAATGACCGATCCGGGCGACGAGCTGCAGGCGTCTCACCCGCTGCGTGATGCCAAAGTTGTCGTAGAAGATATCGAAGACAACCCGGGTTTCTTCCGCGTGAAACTCTATGCCGTACCGCACTTCCAGGTGGAAGGGATGGACGTCAACCTGTCACTGGTTTCTCAGATGCCGAAAGCCAAATCGTAAGGCGAGGGGAAATCAGGGATGAAAATTTACCGCCCACTTTGGGAGGATGGGGCCGCTCTGGCCCCGCAACAGTTCCAGCAGCAGGCCCGCTGGAATGAACACGTTGCCGACATGGTCGCCCGGATGGGTATTTCTCATCCCTGGGGCGTGGTTGTGGCAGAATTTGATGATGCTGCACTGGCGCTCTCGCGCCTGAACGCCAACCGTCTGGTGGTGCGCTTTCAGGACGGTACCCTTGTTGATACCGACCTGGCAGACACGCTTCCTCCGGTCTGTGATTTGTCTGTTGCAGCTGGCAGTGAGGCTGTTGACGTGGTTGTCGCGCTGCCACTGCTGAGCGCCAGCGGTGGCAACCTCGATAACGGCCAGGACAGTGAGCGCCCGCGTCGCTGGAAAGGTGAGCGTGTGGTGGTGCAGGAACTGGCCGGGCATGAAAGCGGGGAACTCGCGATTCTGCGTAATGCGCTGACCCTGCGTCTGTCCAGCCAGGAAAACACGGCATACCTGACCTGTCCGGTGGCACGCCTGGTGCGTAATGCGCAGGGACAGTGGAGCCGCGACCCGGCCTTTATCCCGCCAATGCTTTCCGTTTCTGCAAGCCCGTTGCTGACCACCGAACTGGGTGACCTGCTGATTCGTCTGCAGGCCCGCCGCCGTCGCCTGATGGCCATGCGCCGTGAAAGCAATGAGCGGATGGCAGACTTTGCGGTCGCGGATGTGTCCCTGTTCTGGCTGCTCAATGCCCTGAACAGCGCCGAGCCGGTGCTGACGGAATTGCTTCAGACGCCTGAGCGTCACCCGGAACTGCTGTACCGCGAACTGACCCGTCTGGCCGGCAGCCTGCTGACCTTCTCACTGGAACACGACGCCGGGGATATTCCTGCTTATCAGCACGATGTACCGGAGCGGGTATTCCCGCCGTTGCTGGCACTGCTTGATAAGCTGCTGGAAGCGAGCCTGCCGTCACGGGTGGTGAGTATCCACCTGGAGCATCAGGATCAGATCTGGAAAGGTGCTCTGCATGATGCGCGCCTGCGCGAAGGGGCAGACTTCTACCTCTCCGTACGCTCCTCCATGCCGAACCATGAACTTCAGACGAAATTCCCGCAGTTGTGTAAAGCGGGCAGCTTTGATGATGTGTCCGATGTGGTGAATGTGGCCCTGAGCGGGATGGTTATCAAGCCGCTGACCCATGTTCCGGCCGCTATCCCGTTACGTCTTGAGAACCAGTATTTCTCGCTGGATCTGAGTACTGAGGCAGCACGGGCGATGCTTGAGATGGGCAGTTGCACATTCTATACCCCGCGCTCACTGGGGGATGTGAATCTTGAACTCTTTGCGGTGCTGCGCTCATGAATAAATCCGAACTCAGCCAGATAGAACGACTCTTCTACCCGGGCTGGCTGATGGCCAGCCAGCTGCGGGGCGGTCAGGAAGTCCGTGACGGGGAAGGGCTCTATCGTCGGGCCTGCCGTCTGGTGCAGGAGGCGAAAGCTGCGCTCACGGAAGCAGGTTACAGCGACATCAGCCGTGACCATATGGTGTATGCCCTGTGTGCACTGCTTGATGAGAGCGTGATGAACCGGGGAACCACCGATGATGGTTACCTGACCTGGCGTCGTGACCCGCTGCAGGCACACTTCTTTGGCACTCTCAATGCCGGTGAGGAGTTGTGGGAAAGGATCCGAAACCTGCTGAAAGACACCGCCCCTGACGCCGCCGTCCTGACCTGTATGTACCGGACCCTGCAACTGGGGTTCGTTGGTCAGTATCGCGCCCAGGATGATGAGCGTCGGGAAGATATCATTCGCGCGCTCGCGGAACGGGTGCCGGCTTTCACGCTGGCACAAGATGCCCCCATTGTTGCCCGGGCTTCACGCCTGCGCAGCGGCAGTCGCTGGTACTGGCTGACTTGGGTTGTGGCCGCTGTCGCCCTGGCGGCTCTCTGGTTCTTCCTTTCGTCTTCGCTTACCGAGCTGGTAAGCCAGACCGTCAGGCCGGGGTAAGCGATGCGGGATGCGTACCGAAGTCTGTTAACTGTCCTGGGTGCCGTACTGGCGCTGTGGCTCATCCTGGGATTCTGGCCATTGTCCACAGGCAGCCGTGTGGCTCTCAGTCTGCTGGTTGTTCTGGTGTCCGGGGTGATGTTCTGGTGTCAGCGTCGGGCTTCGCAGGCGCGGGCGACCGCTGTCCGGGACATTGTGGATGAAAACCTGCCGCCGGAAGATTTTCAGGGGGCGGTTATCCTCGTCTGTGGCGACAACACTCCGCTGTTCGTGTCCGGTTCCCGTCACCGGGAAACCCGGCAGGGCTGGTATCTGTGGGTGAAGGATGCGGAACAGCTGCCCCTCTTTGCGCAGCACCTGAGCCTGGTGCGCCCGGCGCTGGTGTCGCAAATCTCGGTCATGCTGGCGGTGGTGCCTGAGCTACACACATCCGGTGATGATTTTACCCAGTCCCTGCGGGGCTGGCAGCGTGCTGTCGTTCAGTGCCGTGCGGCATTCGGCACGATCCCTCCGCTGTGGACTGTGACCTGGGTATCGCCACCAGTGGCCTGCGCGGAGGAAGAGCCCGTCTGGTTTACCACGGTAAGCCAGCGGAGCGGTATTCAGGTGTATCAGCCCGGCCAGGGCAATGTGTCACTGACGGAGTGGACCCGGGAGACCGGATCAGATGATCGTCTTTCGCGTCTGAGTCAGGGCCTGTGGCTGGACAGTCTGCTTGCCTGGCAGAACAGCGCGGTGAATGACCTGCTGTCGGTACGGCAAGGCGAACTGCCGGTGATGAAGCCCTGTGTACAGGGTATGTGCATGGTGCCGGTAAGCGGTATCGCAGGCAATCTCTGGCAACAACACATCACCTCCGTGACGGCGCTGCCACCGGATGCCGTTTTGACCACAGGTACACTGCCGCTGCCTGAACTGCTGCTGCCGGCGTTACCGCGCAGACGTGGCGTGAGCCGCAGAATGGTGTTCTGGCGTTACGCCGGATTATTGGGCGGGATTTTCCTGGCACTCGCCATGCTGGCCTCCTGGATGAACAACCAGCGCCTTATCCGTAATGTTGGCGATCACCTTGCGTTATATCACCAACTGACGGGTAAGCCTGTGGCACCGAAACTGCGTGCGCAGCAGCGTCTGCGGGCCGATGGCGCATTACTTGACGACTGGCAGCGTCGCGGGGAGCCACTGCGTTATCGCCTGGGTCTGTATCAGGGACTGCGCCTGGTTCCGCCCGTTGAGGCCGCAGTCAGTGACTGGGCACCTCCGTCACCGCCTCCGCCGATCATTAAGAAAATCATTCAGGGTCCGAAAACCATTCGCCTCGACAGCATGTCGCTGTTCGATTCGGGTAAATCGGCGCTGAAAGCCGGGTCCACCAAAATGCTGGTGAACTCGCTGGTCGGCGTTAAAGCGAAACCGGGCTGGCTGATTGTCGTGTCCGGCCATACCGATAACACCGGTAACCCGAAACTGAATCAGACGCTGTCCCTGAAGCGTGCCGAATCGGTACGTAACTGGATGCGTGATACCGGCGATGTGCCGGAGAGCTGTTTTGCGGTGCAGGGCTATGGCGAAAGCCGCCCAATCGCAACCAATGATACGGCGGATGGCCGTGTGCTTAACCGCCGTGTCGAAATCAGTCTGGTACCGCAGGCCGATGCCTGTCAGATACCGGGCAACACCCAGGCGTCATCGCAGGATGATGGCGCATCACAACACAATGGAGAGTAATTCCATGGCAATTCCTGTTTATCTTTGGCTGAAAGACGACGGCGGCGCGGACATCAAAGGGTCTGTGGACGTTCAGGATCGTGACGGCAGCATTGAGGTGGTGGCGCAGGAGCATAACCTGTATATCCCGACCGATAACAACACCGGCAAGCTGACCGGTACCCGTATCCACACACCGTTCCTGTTCACCAAGGAAATCGACTCGTCCAGCCCGTACCTGTACAAGGCGGTGACCACCGGTCAGACCCTGAAGTCTGCGGAATTCAAGTGGTACAAAATCAACGACGCGGGTCAGGAAGTGGAGTACTTCAACACGAAGCTTGAGAACGTGAAAGTGGTGAAAGTGAATCCTGTGATGCACGACATCAAGGATCCTTCTTTCGAGAAGCATAACCACCTTGAGCAGATCGAACTGCGCTACGAAAAAATCACCTGGACCTACAAAGACGGCAACATCATTCATTCCGATTCCTGGAACGAACGCGCCACCGCGTAAGACCGACAGCGGGCAGCTCATCCTGCCCGCTTTTTTGCTTTTCACAGCGCCTGCCTCGCGGACGTTCTGCAAAGCAATCACATTTTTATCAGTACTGACCTTATGGGCATCGGTTAACGGCCAGGGGCGGTAGCGTGTCAAAAAGAGAGGGAATGAAATTCATGGAAAATCCAGCTGTTCTGTTACGTCGCCTGAATCCTTACTGCGCCCGCGCACTGGAAGGCGCGGCCTCCCTGTGTCAGACCCGCGCCCATGCGGAAATCCAGCCTGAGCACTGGCTGCTGAAACTGCTGGAACAGGGAGAAGGTGACCTGACGGTGCTGGCTCGCCGCTATGAATGGGATATGGATGCGCTCTGGCAGGACTTGCTGGCGTGGCTCGACAATCTGCCACGCTCGGTGCGCAGCCGTCCGCAGCTCTCTGACAACATTCAGAGCCTGCTGCAGGAAGCCTGGCTGCTGGCTTCTCTCAATGGTGAAGAACACATCCGCGGCGTACATCTGCTGATGGCGCTGGTCGATAAACCAAAACTGCTGCGTTGTGACGGTCTGTGGCCGATGCTGACCTTGGCACAAAGCCAGCTGGAGCGTCTGCGTCCGTTGCTGGATGCTCAGTCAGACGAACGTCCGGAAGTGCAGCAGGAAGCTGAACTGGCACAGAGCCATGGCGGGGAAGTGGAGTTTGTCGGGCGTCCGAACGGCGCGGAGATAAAAGAGGGCGAACTCAGCCCGGCGCTGCAGAACGCGCTGGATAAGTTCACTCTCGACGTCACCGCCAAAGCGAAGGAAGGTAAAATCGACCCGGTGTTTGGTCGCGACACTGAAATCCGTCAGATGGTGGATATTCTCTCCCGCCGCCGCAAGAACAACCCGATTCTTGTCGGTGAGCCGGGCGTAGGGAAAACTGCACTGGTGGAAGGTCTTGCATTACGTATCGCTGAGGGCAACGTGCCGGAATCCCTCAGGCCTGTTGTTTTGCGCACCCTCGACCTCGGTCTGCTGCAGGCGGGGGCGGGCGTGAAAGGGGAATTCGAACAGCGCCTTAAAAACGTGATTGATGCCGTGCAGCAGTCTCCTGTCCCCATTCTGCTGTTTATCGACGAAGTGCACACCATTATCGGTGCGGGTAATTCAGCCGGGGGCGCGGATGCGGCTAACCTGCTGAAACCGGCGCTGGCGCGTGGCGAACTGCGCACCATCGCCGCCACCACCTGGTCCGAATACAAACAATATTTCGAACGTGATGCGGCTCTTGAGCGCCGCTTCCAGCGGGTGTTAGTGGACGAGCCGGACGATGAGACCGCCTGCCTGATGCTCAGGGGCCTGAAATCCCGCTACGCCGAACATCATGGCGTGCATATCACTGACGATGCGGTACGTGCTGCCGTCACGCTGTCGCGCCGTTATCTGACCGGGCGTCAGTTGCCGGACAAAGCGGTCGATTTGCTCGACACCGCCGCTGCCCGCGTGCGTATGAGCCTCGATACCGTACCCGAACAGTTGACCCGCATCCGCTCGCAGATTACCTCCCTTGAAATGGAGAAGCAGGCGCTGCTGGAAGATATTGCCGTTAGCAATCAGAGCCACGGCGAACGCCTGAGCGGGATTGAACAGGAGGAGGTACGCCTGATAGTCGAACTCGATGAACTGGAATCCCGGTATGGTCAGGAGCTGAAACTCACTGAACAGTTACTGGAATGCCGCCAGAACATCTCTCGGCAGAGTGAGACTCACGCGCTGCAACAGGAGCTGAACGGCATGCAGGACGGCAACCCATTGCTCTCCGTTGATGTGGATGTACGCACCGTCGCCACTGTCATTGCCGACTGGACGGGTGTGCCGCTGTCTTCCCTGATGAAAGATGAACAGACCGAACTGCTGATTCTGGAAAACGAAATCGGCAAACGGGTTGTGGGTCAGGAAGTGGCGCTTGCAGCCATTGCTCAGCGTCTGCGTGCGGCGAAAACCGGCCTCACTTCCGAGAACGGTCCGCAGGGCGTGTTCCTGCTGGTCGGCCCGAGCGGCGTGGGTAAAACCGAGACCGCGCTGGCGCTGGCCGATGTAATGTACGGTGGTGAAAAATCCCTTATCACGATTAACCTCTCGGAATACCAGGAGCCGCACACGGTGTCGCAGCTGAAAGGTTCACCGCCGGGTTACGTTGGTTATGGCCAGGGCGGCATTCTCACCGAAGCGGTACGCAAGCGTCCGTACAGCGTGGTGCTGCTCGATGAAGTGGAGAAAGCGCACCGCGACGTGATGAATCTGTTCTATCAGGTGTTCGACCGCGGCTTCATGCGCGACGGCGAAGGACGTGAAATCGACTTCCGTAACACCGTTATTCTGATGACCTCCAACCTCGGCAGCGACCACCTGATGCAGCTGCTCGATGAGCAGCCGGAAGCCACTGAAGCCGACCTGCACGAACTGCTGCGCCCGATCCTGCGTGACCATTTCCAGCCGGCGCTGCTGGCGCGCTTCCAGACGGTGATTTATCGCCCGCTGGCGGAAGCCGCGATGCGCACTATCGTGGAAATGAAGCTCGCTCAGGTGAGCAAGCGCCTGCATCGTCATTACGGCTTGTCCACGAATATTGGAGAGAGTCTCTACGATGCACTCACTGCTGCCTGCCTGCTTCCGGATACCGGTGCGCGTAATGTTGACAGTCTTCTCAATCAGCAAATCCTGCCGGTGCTGAGCCAGCAGCTGCTCGCCCATATGGCGGAGAAGCAGAAACCACACTCCCTGACGCTTGGCTGGAATGAAGGAAAGGGAATTGGGCTGGAGTTTACACATGGATGATGAAACGCAGGATGGGTTCAGAATCAAAGAGGGTGGTGTCAGACTACTCACAGCGGGGGAAATACAGCTGGCGCAATCCGTTTTTTTATCCACTATTGATTATTCGAAAGTATGGATCCACAGAGAAAGTTATCTCCCTTTCAATTTACAGGATAACAATACGGCGATGACCCCGAACGGGGAGATCTATTTTCGCGATCAATACTGCGATGATTTTTCCCAGACGACAGACGATCTTCAACATATGTTCATCCATGAAATGGGGCATGTTTGGCAACGTGAAAAAGGGATGAATGTAATCTTCAGAGGATTGGTGAGCTGGATGGTGAGCTATCACTATATACTTGATGGTCGTCTCTTAAGTGAATATTCGATGGAGCAACAGGCACAGATTATTGCAGATAATTTTACGTTGCAAGCGCAGGGATATAAGATATGGCATCGATTATGGGGCGGTAAATATCCAACTATTACTCTGGATGGTGATACTACTGAATCAGTAATACGTGAACAATACAAAATTGCGTTACGGGGGTTCCCATGGTGAAAGTGTTTGGTTTTGGTATGTTTTTCCCTGTTGTTTTTTCTGGTTTGTGTCTGGTGATTTTAACCGGATGCCCAGGCCAGGGAGATAGGTTTATCCCCCATGAAAGCACTTCTGTTAGTAAACAGGGAAAAAACGTATGTTTTAACATTACAGATGCTCAGGATTATCAACCTGCTGATATAGGAATAAATCCGCGCGGAACTCCCTCGAAGGAAAAGGACTTTGATTTTTCCCCTGAACTTACGATCGTTGATGGGAAATTATGTATTCCTCCTTCTTTTTATTACTTCCCTGATAATGGGGTGTTTATTGTTGAATATATATTAATTTCAAAGAAACATGATGAGCCACGGAAGTTTGTTGTCGGCGTGGGGATAAATCATGGGGTGGTTTACAATGTTCCATTGACCGATCGTGAAATTGCAAGACCGTATGGTTCAATTAAAGTTTCTAAATAGTGCACGATATAACGTCATGAAGATTTTTATCTTTTTAGCTTTAGTGGTGGCGGGAGTGCTGTTTCTTCCGGATACGTATTTTTACACAATCGTTAAGCGCTTTATCCCCATCACTGGCGAAGGCGAATACGGCATGAACAATTTTGAAATGACCATGCTGCTAATTAAAGCTCTTCTCTGCGCCCTCGGGGCTGGAGCTGTAATCACGCTTTTACGTACTCGCTGAGTACCCCTGATTAAACCTGTTACTTGCCCGCCGGCAAGAAAGTCATGGACAGCAGGTTATCCCATGGAGTCAATAATCATGAGTCTGACAGATACGCTTAAGAACACCCTGTCTGCACTAACTGAAGGCGGGCTAAACCGCTACCGCCTGGATATTCCGTCCTGCACGGCAGATATCGATGTGGAGAATTTCAGCGGTAAGGAGTTCATGAGTGAGCTTTATTACTACCAGGTTATCTTTACCAGCGGCGATCAGAATATCAGTTCAGCACAACTGTTGACAAAGCCTGCCACGCTGACCATGGGAACAGGGCCACTGATGGGGCTGACCGGGCAGAAAGTGGTGCATGGTGTGGTGACGCATTTTAAGCGTATCAGTGGCTCACGTGACCAGGCGACGTACCAGATTATTATTGAGCCTTTCCTGTCTCTGCTGCGAAAACAATTCCGTACCCACCGCTTTTTTGTCAATAAATCGGTACCGGAAGTTGTCGCCGAGGTGCTGCAGGAGCATGGTCTGAAAGGCTGGGAGTATGAGTTCACTCTCAAAGCTGACTATCCGAAGCGCGAACAGATTAACCAGTACAAGGAAAATGACCTCGCCTTCATTGAGCGTCTGCTGGCTGAGGTGGGGATTTTCTACTTCTTTACCCTGCAACCCGACACCCAGACTGAAGTGGTGCATTTCGCAGACAAGCAGAGCGCATGGACGTTCGGTAAGTCTCTGCCACTCAGCAGCCCGTCAGGGATGAATGATAATGCTGCGGATTCGGTGTGGGGTGTTAACGTCAGGCAGAACGTGGTTGAGCGCTCTGTCATCGCCAGTGATTACAATCACCGTGAAGCACAGAACATCCTGACGTCTGTACCGGCAGATATGACCCGTGGTGACGGTGATGGTGTTACCTACGGTGAGGTATATCACTACCTGCCGCGTCATCTTGAACGTGGTGACAAAATAACGCCGACGGCGGAAACCGGTAACTTCTGGGCGCGCCTTGAACACGAGCGTTTTCTGTCCGGACAGACGACTATCAGCGGGTGCAGCAATGATGCCCTGCTTTCTCCGGCCCAGGTGCTGACCATCAGTGAACGTGTCGTACCACCGACACTGCCATCAGAAACGGACAACGGCATCATCATTACCCGCACGGGCTATATGGCCAGTCGTAAAGATGCCCTGATAGTGATGTGGGAGGGGATGCCGTACTACGAGAACCGTTGCTGGCGTCCTGCCGCTAAAAAGCGCCCGGTGGTCAGCGGTACCCTGATGGCCCGCGTCACCAGCGCCAAGGATAACGACATCTACGCCTGGCAGGATGCGTCCGGCATGTACCGGGTTAAATTTGATGCCGACCGCGACGACAAACGTCAGGGCATGGAAAGTATGCCGGTGCGCTTCGCCAAGCCTTACGGTGGTGACAAATACGGCTTCCACTTCCCGCTGATACAGGGTACTGAAGTTGCCATTGCGTTCCATGAAGGCGATCCTGATCGTCCGTATATAGCTCACGCCCTCCACGACTCTCGTCACGTTGATCACGTCACTGAAGCCAACAGCACGCGCAACGTCATTCGCACAGCTGGCCTGAACAAGCTGCGGATGGAGGACAAGCGCGGCGAAGAGCACATTAAGCTCAGTACAGAGTACGGGGGCAAGACGCAGCTTAATCTTGGACATAATGTCAATGCATCCAGAATGTTACGTGGGGAAGGGGCAGAACTGCGAACGAATGACTGGATAAGTGTTCGCGGTGGAAAAGGCGTTCTGCTTACTGCGGATGCCCAGCCTGACGTTGGCAGTAAAATGCTTGAAATGGACAGGGCAGTGGAGCAACTCACGCAAGCACTGACACTGGCAAGAAGCCTGCAGGCGGCGGTGAAAGGCGCGAAGGCTACGGTATCCGATATCGATAGCCAAAAAACACTTAACGACTCACTGAAGTATCTGAACATGCCAGGAATGCTGGCCAGTGCACCTGCCGGTATAGGCATTCTCAGTCCTGAAACTGTTCGTATGGCTTCAGGCGGATCGAGCATTGGTCTGATGTCCGGGAAAAACACGGATATCAGCACCGGGCAATCGTTCACTGTAGCGGCAAGCGAGGCTGTAAGTTTGTTTGCTCAGGCTGCAGGAATGAAAATGTATGCCGGGGCAGGGAAGGTTGATATTCAGGCGCAGGCGGATGCCATGAATGTCTCGGCGCTACAGGACATCACCATCACCAGTGGTCAGGGAAGTGTAAAGGTGAATGCCAGCCAGGAGCTGGTTTTAAGTTGCGGGGGCGCTTATATAAAGCTTAGCGGCGGGAATATTGAACTGGGATGCCCGGGGAATATTTTACTGAAAGCCGCGAATGTCAATCAGACCGGACCTGCCAGTTTAGATACACCACCTGTGACTTTTCCTAAAGGGTACAGCGAAGGGTTTACCACAACGTCATCAGCCAGTGGGGCAGTCAAGCCCTTCACCACATATAAAATTACGACTGCTGAAGGGGACGTTTATGAGGGCATTTCTGGTGCAGATGGAAAGACATCTCCAATATTTACGTCTATGCCATCGCAGTTAAAAATTGAATATCCGCGAAACATTGCCGATAGCCAGGAGGGCGAATAAATGACTACAGCTGTATCCTCACTCTGCCGTAAAAATCCCCATGCTCCATGTGACGAACAAATGCCTTACTGGGTCGAGTTTCAATTGGTTGATGAGCAGGGCGATCCGGTGGCAAATATGCCATGGACTGTGGAAAGTGCTCATCCTGACTCCGGCCCTGTTGATAACTTTACGCATTCTGGCCAAAGCGATGCGAATGGGCTTATTCGTATTGATATGCCGCATGGACTTGAACTGAGGTTGACGTTAGATGGTAATCAACTGACAAAGGAAATGGAAAAGCGCTCTCTTCGCGTTGGTAGGGATGCTATAAAAGATTCGATTGTTCGCCCAAAAGCAGAGGGAAATGGTTATGTATGGCACTACGCTGTCGTAGGTGAGTTATGCCATGGAAAACCTGATTTGCAGTTAAGAGATGGGGAGGAGTTGCCCTTATTTCATTTTCCAATCAGTAGTTCATTTCAGGGTGTTAAGGTCAGAACAAATGAGCTTGAAAAACGCCATGTGATCGAAATTTGCCCATTTAGAGCCTGGGAGTTAGTGCTCCATCACCAAAATAATTACTCTATGGCAAATGCCATTAATTTAGGATTGGCCTCAGATTTAGCCTATGATGATATAGATATCATCACGAAGTATTTTATTAATAAATGCCAGGACCTATCGACGATACCATCCCGGAAAATAGGCAAATCGGCTATTAATGCTTTAGTTGTCGATGTTCCTTATAGCGATAGATATGTTTTTCCTGTCGGTTTTGATTCAGCCAAAGCAGAACAACCTGAAGGTGATACACAGTTTTACTATGTGTACAATAAAACTAAGGTCATAGTGGCTTGGCGTGGAACAGCTAGTATGACCGATGGTATAACTGATGCTTCATTTAGACCAGTTGATGCAGAGAGTTGTAATGAAAAAGTTGAATGCACCTCACTGGTTCCAGCAGGCAAAGTTCACACAGGTTTTTGGGAGGGGTATCGTGTCATGGATAAACTTTTCCATGAAAAACTGGAATTACTTAATGACTTGGCTGAAAATTTAGATTTGTATATTTGTGGACATAGCCTAGGTGGCTCTTTGGCTCTAATTCATTCGGCAAAACTAAAGAATAGTAATCCACTGCTTTATACATATGGTATGCCAAGAACGTTCACTAAAAATGCTGTAGATGCATTATCAAGTATTATTCATTACCGGCATGTAAACGATCAAGATCCAGTACCATCAGTTCCACCTGAGGCCGATCTGGATAATCAGTTATATAAATTATGGGGGCCGTTGGGGACAACACTTGGTTTTTTATGGTCTGTCGTTGAGCTTACCGCCTGGCAAATCGTTGAGTGGGGCGACTGCTTTTGGCATCATGGAAACACGGTCGCATTTTTAACCACTACTCAAAGCAGAAAGTGGCAACAATGTAGCATAGAGCTTCCTTACCCAAGAAATTGCATGACCATTCAGGCAAGACTTCCTGAAAAAGTTAAACTCTATCTTGTACCTTCCTTGGCACTTCAGGAAGCTAAACAATCCGGGCAAGATCAAAAAGCTTTTAAAGCTACGCTTACCAAGGAAGATCTTAAAGAGTTTTTCCCTGAAGGTATGAACCCAAATAGAGGTCTGCCTGCTAATGTTGGAAATCATCTCCTGACATCATATATGCCCTATATAAATAATAAATTACTAGGGTTAGCTTATGAAAAAGGGTTGAGCGATGGAAAGACCTTCACTGAACATACGGATAAAGTAGCCTCCTTTGAATTACAAATGGATCACTATTCAGGTGAGATTCCTAAGAATGAGTTTGACAGGAATAAAAAATTTCTTTCACTCGAGGGGTTACTAAAAAACTCGCTTAACTCAACCGTCTCAGCCGCATCCGGACCTGATGCTGTAAGAAGATTTGGCCATTATGGAGAAGAGGACATAGAAAATGTATAAGAGATTTAATTTATTCATCTTACTTCAGGCTGTTTTTTTGCTAAATGGATGTGCTCAGGCAACTGACAGAACATTATCACCGCCATCGGATACTGAATGGGTAGATGTACAGATAAAAAACCCTTCGCCGTATACAAAGCCTTTTCCTCTTGAAGTGTTGTACGTATCAGCAACGTGCAAGCGTGAATTGATGAGTATGCGCGATGGTCAACATTATGAGAAGATGGGATATAACCCAGTAAAAATCCCACTTCAGAAGCACAATGATTCAGATATTTGGGTCGCAAAAATAGCAAAAGATGGCGGCGGTAAGTGTAACTGGAAATTGAGTGAGTTCAATTTGGGTATTGAATATGTTGATGCTACCCACCTTGGGAAGGGTTTAGTTCCAGGAACTGCGGTTGGTGCAACAATTGCGTTTGATGACAATGCAACGAAAAATGGTCTTTTTAAGACAGTACATGGCGATATTACTTTGTCTCCAAAATATTATCCATATATAAGAGTGCGAAAATTAAACTCCACTGAAACTAGCCTATCTTTATTGGGAGAACAGAATTTTATTTCCTTACGAGGAGATGCAACCACTAAAGTGAGTTTTATTCCCTCTCTAGATGAAACGAAAGTAACTCGATATATCGGTGTGGAAAAAAAGGAACCAGGCGCGCATGCTAAGATAATTTATCCAGACGGAAGTGTGGCATCAGAAGGCACGATTATACCTGACTTTAATAAAATTAATGCGAAGTGATTATTGGCTTTTTTTGAACGTGACGCAGGTTAAGGGTATATCACTCTATTCGCGGGGTGTATCGTTTTTGTTCCACTCGGAGTTGATGCTCTTAATAAGTTAGTTCTTTTTGTGAAGAGGACATAGAAAATGTATAAGAGCTTTAATTTATTTATATTACTTCAGATCGCTTTTTTGCTAAATGGATGTGCTCAGGCAACTGACAGAACATTATCACCGCCATCGGATACTGAATGGGTAGATGTGCAGATAAAAAACCCTTCACCGTATACAAAGCCTTTTCCTCTTGAGGTGTTGTACGTATCAACGACGTGCAAGCGTGAATTGATGAGCATGCGAGATGGCCAGCATTATGAGAAAGTGGGACTTAATCCAATAAAAATACCTCTTCAGGAAAAGAACTCATCCGGTGTATGGATTGCAAAAATAGCAAAAGATGGCGGCGGTAAGTGCAACTGGAAACTGAGTGAGTTCAATTTGGGTATTGAATATGTTGATGCTACCCACCTCGGGAAGGGTTTAGTTCCAGGAACAGCCGTTGGTGCTACAATTGCATTTGATGACAATGCAACAAAAAATGGTCGATTTAAGATATTTGACGGATCTGAGCTTACTTTATCTCCTGCATACTATCCTTTAATTGATAGTAATAAAGATATAAATGTGAATGATACTTTGAATTTATTTGGACAGGATGATTTCATGCAAATAAAGATGGTTTCTCCTGCCCAAACTATTCAGGTGATATTTAAACCAACTCTTGATGAATCTAAGCTTGTTAAAATGATTGCTCCAAAAGAGCATAAAGTTGGAGCGTTTTATAAAATTATCTATCCGGATGGCTCGGTTGTGTCCGACGGAACAACTCACCCTGATGTAAATAAGTTAAAGGATTAATTTATGTGTAAGGGACTAAATCAATTATCCCTCTATACTTTAATATTCTTTATTGTTAGTTGTGTCAGTGCAGATGAACGAATATTATCGCCATCATCCGAGATTCCTGGTTTTAATAAAATCAATGCAAAGTAACTACTAATAAATATAGGTGTTTATTATGTCCAATGGCATCGTTTTGCTCGGTGATAAAACTTCTCACGGCGGAAAGGTGATCTCCGCCTCTTCCAGTATTACTGTCGACGGAAAAAAAGCCGCATTAGTTGGTGATATGGTTAGTTGCCCGGTAGAAGGGCATGGAACTAATCCTATCGTGGAAGGATCACCGCACCGGACATTTAATGGTCGCGCTGTTGTCGTCGATGGCTGCAAATGTCAGTGTGGTTGTACTGTAATTTCAAGTGCTCAGAACAGCACAGTAGGATAATCAATGGGCTGGGAAAGGACGAAAGCAACAACAATGGAGTTGCCTCGTGAGCCATCTTTTACGGGATGGCTGTTGGCAGGCGGTGTTGCCGCGGTTGTGGGTATTTTGCTGTTTATTCTGCATGCGTCAGACATGGTTAAGGCACTAGCTGCATTCAATATCTGGTGGCTGGCATCCAGCCCGGTTCTTGGTTGGTTTTTCCTGTTTTGTCTACGGGGGTGGCTGTGGGGCAGAACAGTCAATGAACATCAGTTTTTGCAGAAGGAAGCTGAATACGGACAGCAACAGTGGGAAGCCTGGGCTGGACGCTATCTGGCCGTACTTGGAAGCAGCATACTGCTACCTTCTGGGGTGACCTCTGATGCCATTGCTAAATCAGATGCTGCAGATGCACCGCAATTTCTTTCACTGACCAGCCATTTTGATGCTCAATCGGCGGCTTCCACTTCCTTGCTCGAACTGGGTCTGGCTGGTGTACAAAACGCGATCGCGATGTTGCCTGCGACAGTGCCGTTCAACGTTACCATTGTGAGCGACTTAACTTCGCCGGACTTCGAAACTCAGTTTCGTGAATCATGGGGAAGAATTTACCCTGGTCGTGCGCTAACAGGTTCGGTTTCGTTTTGTAAAACCCTTTCTTTTGCCTGGTTCGAAGAGCGCCTTACAAATCCCGTTTTCGATATTGATTTGATCCTGATATTGCAGAATCAGGGTGCTGAACAGTATTCCGATGCACTCGCGACCATGATACTTACCAGCGATGATGTTGCTGAAAAATATCAACTTCCCCATTCTGCCCGTATTCTGCGACCGATGCCGCTGGACATGCCAAATTTCAAGGCTGATATGGGTTTGTTCCTCGAAACACAAACGATCGCCTGTCAGACGTCAAACGTGTTTTGTGATTACGGGCACTGGAATGACTGGTTTGCTGATCTAATGACAGCGTCTCAATCACATCTGACACCGTGGGTGCCCCAGGAAATTGATGTACTGGAAAAATATAACGGTATTCCTGGAGCCGGGAGTGCGTGGCTTTTAGCCACATTACTGTCTGACATCGTGTACGTCAGCAGCAAACCTGTTTTAGGGCTGTTTACCTCAGGTACTGATCGTTTTGTCAGTACTGTTACCTCAGGGAGTGGAAATAATGATGCCGGGTAGTACATGGAGCAGAGGGGGGCTTGCCGGCATAATAGCCTGCATCTCAGCGATTATAGTGGCCTTGATCCTTCATTTTGGTCCCTCGTATGGCCTTGATACCCGACTGAAGCAAGTGCTTGCATTTGCTTCCGTATGGATAGTCTTGCTGATTGTTTTCTATACCCCGTTTATGTCCCGATTTATGCGGGAAAAGTATCACCGCTGGCGAGAACAGAAGAACAATGCGTTGCCTTCTGATGAATCAAGAGTTGCCCGGACTCCGCCACGCAACGTCACCGTTGATACCATCCGCCTCGCCATGTGCAACCTCTACGGTCGGCGCTGGGGCCGTAAAACGCGCATTTTGCTGATAACTGGCACCGCTGCTGAAGTGGAGCAACTGACCCCGGGTCTGACGGGCCAGCTCTGGCAGGAAGACCGTGGCACACTGTTGTTGTGGGGCGGTGATCTCAATACCCCAGCCGACAGTGCCTGGCTGACCGCGCTGCGCAAACTGCGCCGCCGTCCGGTGGATGGGCTGGTGTGGGTTACCTCGGCCTTTGATCAGCTCTCAGCACCTGGGCTGGAGCCGGCGATGCCGGTACCGTCTGAAAGCACTATGGATTCCCTGTCTCATGCCATCAGCGCGCGTATGGAAACGCTTGGCTGGCAGCTCCCGCTGTATGTCTGGTCCCTGCACCCGCGCGCCGGTAAGCCGGAAGGTCGCATTACGCAGGCGACCGGCTGTCTGCTGCCTGCCGGTTGTCGTACCGAAGGGCTGGCAGAACAACTCACCGCCCTGGCACCAGATTTGACCTCACAGGGCCTGCAGCAGACCTGCGGTGAAGTAAAACATAACTTCCTGCTGACGCTTGCCGACCAGCTCATCCGAGAACCGGAGAGCGTGACCGTGCCATTGTCGGTGATGCTCAATCCGTACCGCCCGCTGCCGCTGGCGGGTGTGGTGTTCAGCCAGCCTTCTGCTGGTGCTGAACGTGCCGTAGCGCATCACTGGGGCATGGACAAGCGCTGGGATGTCTTGCCTGAATCAGTGCGCGCGCTTCCTGCCGGACTGCGTCCGCGCAAACCGGGCATTCCATGGCGTAAGGTGACAGCGTCTGTTGTCGCCCTGGCGATGGTGGGCTGGGCGGTGTGGATGAGCATCGCGTATGTCACCAACCGCAGCCAGATTGCTGGCGCGAATACGCAGGCATCTCTTGCCGCCCGACAGAATCAGCCGCTGGAGCAGCGTCTGCATGCGCTGTCTGAACTTCAGAAAACGCTGGCCCGTCTGCAGTACCGCGCTGAGCATGGTGTGCCATGGTATGAGCAGGCCGGGCTGAGTCAGAACAACGCCCTGCTGGCCGCGCTCTGGCCTCGCTATCAGGACAGTGCACAGCCGTTGTTGCGGGATGCCGCCGCAGACCATCTGCAGAAGCAGGTCAGCGCCTTTAACGCGCTGCCACCGGGTAGCCCGCTGCGTGAACAGATGGCAAAAAACACTTATGACCAACTCAAAGTCTACCTGATGCTGGCCCGCCCGGAACACATGGACGCGGCCTGGTTCAGTTCTGCGCTGCTGCACGACTGGCCAAAGCGTGATGGCGTGAAAGACGGCGTCTGGCAAGGGATTGCTCCGTCACTGCTGTCGTTCTATGGCGCTCAGCTGGTTGTGCACCCTGAGTGGAAGTTACGTGCCGATGAGAGCATGGTCAGCCAGGCGCGCTCTTTGCTGGTCCGCCTGATGGGCGTGCGCAACAGTGAATCGACCCTCTACCAGAAAATACTTTCTCAGGTGGCCCATCTGTATGCGGATATGCGTCTGGAAGACATGACCGGCGATACCGACGCTTCCCGCCTGTTCAGTACCACCGAAATCGTACCGGGGATGTTTACCCGACAGGCCTGGGAGCAGGCGGTCCAGCCCGCGATTGAGAAAGTGGTGAAAGCGCGCCGGGACGAACTCGACTGGGTGCTCACGGACAGTAAGCGTCAGGTGAATAAACAGGATGAAACCTCCCCTGAGGCCCTGGAAAAGCGCCTGACGGAGCGTTACTTTGCTGACTTTGGCGGGGCCTGGCTGGAGTTTTTGAACAGCCTGCGGCTTCGCCGGGCCGCGACGCTGTCGGATTCCATTGACCAGTTGACCCTGATGGCCGACGTGCGTCAGTCACCTCTGGTGGCGCTGATGAATACCCTGAATGTGCAGGGGCGCACTGGACAGACTGGTGAAGCGATTTCCGACTCCCTGGTGAAATCGGCCAAAAACCTGCTCGGTGGTGACAACAAGGATGCCATTGACCAGAGCGCCGGTGTTCACGGCCCGCTGGATGCGACCTTTGGTCCGGTGCTGGCGCTGATGGACAAAAACCGCACGGGAGCACAGGAGCAAAGTCTGCAGTCGTTCCTGACCCGTGTGACGCAGGTGCGTTTGCGCCTGCAGCAGGTGACCAATGCTGCCGACCCGCAGGCCATGACCCAGACCATCGCTCAGACCGTATTCCAGGGCAAAGCCGTGGACCTGACCGAAACCCGTGACTACGGCAGCCTGATTGCCGCCGGTCTGGGCCAGGAGTGGAGCGGCTTTGGGCGGACGGTGTTTGTGAATCCGATGGAGCAGGCCTGGCAGCAGGTGCTGACCCCGGCGGCCGACAGCCTCAATGCCCAGTGGCAGCAGGCAGTCGTTGCCGAGTGGAACAGTGCCTTTGGGGGGCGCTATCCGTTTAACAATGCCAGCAGTGATGTTTCTCTGCCTCTGCTGGCGAAGTACCTTAACGCAGACTCCGGGCGTATTGCGCAGTTCCTGCAAAACCGCCTCAAAGGCGTGCTGCACAAAGAAGGCAACCACTGGGTGCCGGACAGCATCAACTCGCAGGGGCTGGCGTTTAACCCGGCATTCCTCAATGCCATCAACACCCTGAGCCATATCTCGGATGTGGCCTTCACGGAAGGCAATGCCGGGATGAACTTCGAGCTGCGACCGGGCACCGCCGATGGTGTGATGCAGACCGATATGATTATCGACAGCCAGAAGCTGACTTATATGAACCAGCTGCCGGTGTGGAAGCGCTTCACCTGGCCTGCAGATACCGAAGCACCCGGCGCGAACCTGAGCTGGATTAGCACGCAGGCGGGCACCCGTCAGTACGCGGATATTCCTGGTAGCTGGGGTCTGATACGCCTGCTCGATAAAGCCAGCGTGAAAGCGTATCCGGGCGTGGGAAGCAGTTACAGCCTGAGCTGGAAGGCCCCGGATGGCCGCATGCTCAATTATACCCTGCGTACCGAAGCGGGTGAGGGGCCGCTGGCGCTGCTGAAGTTGCGCAATTTCCGCCTGCCGGAGACCATCTTCAGCACGACCGGTGTTACAGCATCAGGTCAGGTCACCAGCGCGACCAGTGATGCAGAGGAGGTCTACTGATGAGCACGCTGAACACGTTACTGAGTACCTGTCAGACTGAGCCGGTGCCACTGCTTGCGGCTACCCGTGAGCGCGTGGCGCAGTGGGATAACTGGCTGCAGCCGCTGTCCGGCCCCTCGCCCGCTGGCGAAGACCCGGGCTATGACGATGATTTCCAGCAGATACGCGAGGAAATTAATAAGCTCTCTGGTGCAAACACAGAGCTTATTTGCCAGCATGCAGAAAAGATTTTAACCACCGTTGCCAAAGATATCCGTGTGGCAACCTGGTACTGCTGGGCCAAACTGCATCGCGAAGGTGAGCAGGGGCTGGCTGAAGGTCTGGAACTGCTGGCCGGTCTGCTGGAGCGCTTTGGTACACAGCTACACCCACAACGAGACCGCAGCCGCAAGGCGGCGCTGGAATGGCTGGCCGGTTCGCGTATGACTGACTCCCTTTCCCTGTACCCTGAGGTGGTCAGGATCGATGCGATGCGAACCACCGGGGCGTTGTTGCTGATAGCGCAGCTTATCGAATATGAGCCGGATGAAACCCGTCCTGAGCTGAATGCGCTGTATGGTGCGCTGGAAAGCCGTCTGCAGAAAGCGGGTGGCGTGGATGCGGTCGTACCGCAGAATGCCAGCACCAGCGAAGCACGTTCCACAGCTGGCCACAGTGATGCTCCCTCAATCGGGCGTATCACCTCTGGCCAGGATTTGCTGTCACAGGCCCGTACGCTCAGTGAATACCTGCGTGAGCAGCCAGATGGCTGGCTGTCAGCCCACCATCTGATGAAAAGCCTGCGTCATGACACCCTGCGGGCCATTCCGGCACCGGATGCGCAGGGGCGTACACGCATCGAGCCGCCGAGGGCGGATCAACGCGCGTTACTCAAACGCCTGTACCTGCAGCAGAACTGGGCTGAGATGCTGGAAACAGCGGACAGCACCTTCTCCCGTGGCGCTAATCATTTGTGGCTGGATTTGCAGTGGTATATCCACCAGGCCCTGACGAAATCAGGCCAGGACACCCTGGCTGGCATCATTGCTGCCGACCTGAAAGGACTGCTGACCCGTCTGTCCGGCCTTGAAACGCTGGCGTTCAGTGATGGCACCCCCTTTGCGGATGAAGTGACGCTGAACTGGATCCAGCAGAGCGTACTGGATACGGTTGGCGGGTGGGGCAACGACACGCCATCCGCTCCGGTAACCGTCGGTAACGATGACATTCTGGCGCTGGAGTCGGAAGCCGTGGCGTTTGCCGACAGTGAAGGCCCGGATGCCGCGCTGGGCTGGTTACAGACCCGACCGGGTATGACCACCGATCGTCAGAAGTGGCTCTTGCGCCTGTTGATGGGCCGCATTGCTGAGCAGTACGGTAAAAATGACCTGGCGGTGCACCTGTTTGCAGAGCTGGGTGAGCGTGCTCGTGAGGTGACCCTCAGTGACTGGGAGCCTGAGCTGTTGTTCGAGGTACAGGCCCGCCATCTGAAACTCCTGCGCCTGAAAGCCGGCCGCAGTGAGGCTGATAGGACCCGCCTTACACCGGTAATGGACCAGTTACTTGCCGGGTTGATCGCCGTCGATCCAGCTCGTGCCGCCGTGCTTTGCGGTTAAATCCACAGGAACAGAAATAAATGGAAGATTTGACCCTGCGTTATTACGACGCGGAAATGCGCTACCTCCGTGAGGCGGCTAAAGAATTTGCCCAGACCCACCCGGACCGGGCCGCGATGCTGGATCTGGATAAGGCCGGCACGCCCGATCCGTATGTTGAACGTCTGTTTGAAGGCTTTGCTTTTTCGATGGGGCGACTGCGGGAGAAGATTGACGACGACCTGCCGGAGCTGACCGAAGGGCTGGTCAGTATGCTCTGGCCACACTACCTGCGTACCATTCCGTCACTCTCTGTGGTGGCGTTCACACCTGCACTTCAGGCCGTGAAGATGGCGGAAGTGATGCCCGCAGGTCTGGAGGTGTACTCCCGTCCGGTGGGACCTAAAAATACAGTCTGTCGCTACCGCACTACCCGCGATGTGATGCTCAACCCGCTGAACATCTCAGGGGTGACCATGACCACCGAGCCTGACGGTCGCTCGCTGCTGCGAATGCGTTTTGCCTGCAGCACCCAGGCGGACTGGTCCCATGCTGATCTCAGCCACCTGAGTCTCTATCTCGGCGCAGATGCGCCCGTCAGCAGCCAGTTGCACCTGATGCTGACTAAGCGGCAGGCCGCCCTATATATGCGGCTGCCCGGACAGACCGATCGTATTCGCCTTGACGGGTACTTCTCGCCGGGAGGATTTGCGGAGGAAGACGGACTGTGGCCGAAAGGTGATACTGCCTTCAGTGGTTACCAACTGCTGCTGGAGTACTTCACCTTCCGCGACAAGTTTATGTTTGTCCACCTCAACGGCCTGGACGGCATTACACCGCCTGCCGGGGCAGAGTACTTCGACATTGAAGTTGTGTTCAGCACGCAGTGGCCATCTGACCTGCCGGTCACCGATGATGCCGTTCGCCTCCACTGTGTACCTGTGATTAATCTGTTCACCCTGGAGGCGGACCCGCTCATCATTACGGGACTTGAAAGTGAGTACCTGCTACGCCCTAAGCGTCTGCAGGACGGGCATACTGAAATTTATTCGGTGGATTCGGTTACCGGCTCAAACCGGACCAGTGATGCAGAGTACGTACCGTTCAGCAGCTTTCGTCACAAGGGCGGGATGATGCGCCGTCATGCGCCGTCCCGGTACTACCACACCCGTGTAAAGCGCGGCGTCACCGGGCTCTATGACACATGGCTTATCCTTGGCGGGCACCAGTGGGAAGATGACCGCCTGTTTGAGCGCGAAGCTGTCTCGCTGCAAATCACAGGCACCAACGGTCAGCTACCACGCCGGGCATTACAGAGCACGCTGCTGGACCGCTGTGAGCAGGTGGTACAGACGCCGCTGTCGGTGACAAACCTCTGTAAACCCACGCTGCCAGTCTATCCGCCTGCCGAGGACCGTTTCCACTGGCGGGTGCTGAGCCACCTGGGCTCCGGGTTCCTGAACATGATGAGCACCGCCGAAGTGCTGCGCGGCACGCTGGAGCTCTATAACTGGCAGGAAGATGAACTGAACACCCGGCGTCTGGAGTCGATTCAGCATGTGGAGCACCACCGTCTTCAACGTTTTGAACAGGGCTACCTGCTGCGGGGGCTGGATATCGAAGTGACCCTCGACAGCAACGGCTTCACCGGTGAGGGCGATATTCACCTGTTCGGTGAAATGCTCAACCGGTTCTTTGCGCTGTATGCCGATATGAACCAGTTCAACCAGCTCACCCTCATCGTACAGCCAGAAGGAAAATGCATTCGGTGGAAAGAGAATCACAGTCCACGCCTGCCCGGCTGATGGAACAGCTGCGGCAGTACCTGCCGTACATGAACTTTTATCGCTTCTGCCGGATACTGGAACAGAGCCAGCCGGATAAACCGGTCATTGGCAGCAGCTGGCAGGTTCGTCAAGAGCCGGTACGCTTCCGGCCCCATCCGGGCATGGGCTTCCCGGCATCTGAAATCAAAGGGATTGAGCAGTCTGAGCATTCGCATCTGCCGCCGACGGTGCGCATCACCTTTATGGGACTCTACGGCGTGGAGTCCCCGCTGCCGACGCACTATATCGATGACATTACCCAGCGGCGGGAAGGGTATGAGGCCACTGCGGATTTCCTCGATATCTTCAACCACCGGCTGATTGCCCAGTACTACCGCATCTGGCGTAAATACTCGTACCCGGCGGCCTTTGAAGAAGGAGGGAAGGACAAAACCTCGCAGTACCTGCTGGGACTGGCGGGGCTCGGCATTGACGGCTGTGCACAAAACATTGCCACCCCGGCCTCACGCTTTCTGGCGCTGCTGCCGGTCATGTTGCTGCCAGGTCGGACTTCAGAGGGAATGGCTTCGCTGGTGCGCCTGCTGGCACCCAACACGAAGGCGAAAATCTGGCACCACGACAAACGCCGTGTGCCGCTGAAGAAGCCCCTGACCATGAGTGTGCGCCAGCCTGTCACCCTGACAAACCGTCCGGTGATGGGCAACTATGCCACCGACGTAAACAGCCAGGTGCTGATGCGCCTGACGACCACAGACCCGGCTGAAGTACAGGGCTGGTTGCTGGGCGGCGACCTTCACGCCGACCTGATGGCGCTGCTGCATGTGTATCTTGGGGCACGGCTGGATGTCCGTCTGCAGTTGTGCGTCGACCGCAGTCTACTACCGGACGCGAGAATGAGCACGAAACCTGAAGTGGGCGCAGTGCAACTGGGCCGTACCGCCGTGATGCGGCCGCTGAATGCGGCCAAGACCGCATCACACCCAAAAACAATCACCATTAATCTGGGCCGCTATGAGCGGGTACAGGAAAATATTCACCGCAGGGAGACCGATGAAGATGGCGATTACCGCTGGTAAATTTTCTCTGGCTGCACTGGCCGCTGGTATCACCTTGATGCTGGCGGGGTGCGGGCTGACTCAAAAAGTGACGGACGGCACCGTTGCTGTGACCAAATCGATATTTTATAAGCAGATAAAGACCCTGCATCTGGATATTCGGGCCCGCGAGGCCGTGAACAGCAATGCCGGTGGTGTGCCGCTGTCGACGGTGGTGCGTATTTATCAGCTAAAGGACCGCAAGACCTTCGACAGCACGGACTACCCGTCCCTGTTTAAAGCCGACAGCCAGGCCATTAAAGCAGACCTGGTGGCAGAGAAAGATATCCGCCTGCAGCCAGGTGGCGCGGTGATGGTCAATATGCCGATGGAGGAGAGCGCCCAATATGTGGCAGTGGCCGGGATGTTTATGTCACCGGACCAGGTGAACAACACCTGGCGTGTGGTACTGAGCCGTGATGACCTTGATCCGGATAAGGCACGCGTCATCGAAGCAGGCAACAACCGCCTGAATCTCCAGGCGCTGAAAGATGAGTGAGTTATCCCGTCCTTCACTATATGAAATGCTTTACGGCAACGTCACTGGTGGCCTCGACCTGCATCAGGTCAGTGAGCAGAACCAGGTCATATTGTCAGTGCTTGACAATATGCAGCGTATCCTCAACTGCCGTGCCGGTACGCTGGCGCATCTGCCTGACTACGGCCTGCCGGATATGACCAAAATCCTCCAGGGCATGCCGGGAACGGCCCATGAGCTGATGGGCACATTGTCTGCCGTCCTGCTCAAATATGAGCCACGCCTGAAAAAAATAACGGTTGTCCTGCGGGAGCAGAACGTTCCAGGTGAACTGCGTTACGCCATTGATGCTGAACTCAGGGGCATTGGCCTCGTACGCTATGGCACGGAGTTTATGCCCGAAGGGCGGGTTCTCCTGCGACATCTTAAGCAACAACAGTATCTCGACACGACAACCCGTCTGTAAGGGCAGATAGCTTAGCCTCGAAATAACGCAATAACTTACGGATGCAACGATGAAAATAATAAATCTCTTTCTGGTGTTTGGTGTATTTATCACCCTGCAGGCTGAGGCTGCACGTGGAAGGCAGCCCTGTTCAGGCTCAAAAGGTGGCATTGCACACTGCACATCGGATGGCCGTTTTGTTTGTAACGACGGGAGCCTGAGTCAGTCGAAGCGATTCTGTTCCGGGTATGGTGACACCGAAACTCGCCAGCAGGAAAAGTCTTCCGCCCTCGTCCGCAACGCGCAGACAAAAAAGGTGAATACCTCGAGAAAACCGATGCAGCAACGCGTTACAGAAAACAATGAACCGGTCAATACACAACCCCGACAACCCACATGTGCTCCCCTCTATATGGCCAACAAACCCGGGTTCACCCATTTACCGATTTGTTCGGGAAATCAGTATTAATCCGGTGTGGCGAAGGTCCCATGACCGTTATTCAGATTAAATAATCAGGATTGTAAGAAGAAAGGAATGAAATAAAACATGGCACGAAGAAAGAAAGATGACAATGCTGCAGGTATTATCCTGGTTATTCTTGGCGTAATTGCTTGGGGTGTTTATGTTGCGGTAAGAGCATTAATTAACCTTAATGAGCGATTTATTGAATCCGTATCGAATCCGGCAGGCGTCATTGCTCTGTTCTTTGGTTTATTGATTGTCGTTGCGCTGATAATACGGGTTTTCATTTATCGGGGCTTCAGGAAGAAAACAGCGGAGCATGAACAGGCTGTGTCGGACCTCGTTCAGAAAGAGAAAGCTTTTGAAGAGACGGTCAGTACTGAAGTGTCCCGTGGGCTGCACAAGGAAAAGAAACAGCTTTCTGGTCAGTGGGATGAATTTCACAATGCCAGAAATAAAGCCTCCAGGGCACTGCAGCGTATTGTGGACTCTGCGTATAAATTCAAAATTAAAACACTGCTTTCCGGTACCACGGTAAATAACTGGCAAAGTAAGTACGACCAGCTCAGAAAAGAGAGAGACGCTTATGCTGCTATAAGCGAGAAAATCACCTTTCTGGAACTGGAAGATAATGCCGACTGGGAAGGCGTAAAACAGCAGTTTCTGGATAAGGTCGCCCTACTGGAAAAAGCGCAGGAAGAAAAAGAATACCAGGCTGAGCTCAAGCGTCAGATGCGGGAAGAAAAACAGCGTCAGGATGAGCTGGAGCAGCAGCAGCGCGAAGCGGAAGAAGAGGAGCAACGCCTTGCTGAGCAGCAGCGTTTGCTGGAAGAGGCCCTGCTCGCTGCTGAAGGTGTTCACAGGGAAGAGCTGGAACGACAGCGTCTGGAGCTGGAGCAAAAAATTCAGGACGTACATCAACAGTATGAACGCGCCAAATCTATGGCACAGCTCACGAAACAGGGACATGTGTATGTGATTTCGAATATTGGCTCTTTCGGTGAAAATGTTTTCAAAATTGGTATGACCCGACGACTGGAGCCCATGGAGCGTGTGAAAGAGCTAAGTGGGGCAGCCGTGCCTTTCGATTTTGACGTCCACGCCATGATTTCCTGCGATGACGCCCCTGCGCTTGAAAAGACGCTTCACGACCATCTGGAAAGCTACCGGATTAACAGGATTAACCTGCGTAAGGAATTTTTCCGGGTCGAGCTCAGCAGAATTATCGATGAAGTGGAACGTCACCACGGGCAGGTTGAATATATTGCTGACCCGGTGGCGCTACAGTACCTACAGAGTCTCGAATGTGCAGAAAGCGAAGCTGCATAAACGATAACTTTCAATAGCTCCTGGTACGCCAAATGGACGACTGGTCATGAATGACATCACCTCATGTAAAATTAAAACTGGCGGCGACCCGCGCACGCTACCAGATTATACCGCTCTGCGCGATGAACTGAGTAAGCTGACACATCCGGCTCGTCCGGATGTGAACTGGCGATATGTCGAAAAACTCTGTCTCTCACTGTTTGAGCAGAACGGTGTGGAGCTACAGACTGCCGCCTGGTACACGCTGGCACGTACGCAATTGGCCGGCTTATTCGGCCTCAATGAAGGTCTGGCGATACTGGAGGCGCTGATAAGCCATCAGTGGGGCGTGCTCTGGCCGCAGCCTGTCCATGCCCGCATGGAAATCCTCAGCAGTCTGAGTCAGCGTCTGCAGCAACTGATGCGTATGCTTCCGCTGAATTATAGTGATCTCAGCCAGCTGTATCGGGCAGAGCAACTGCTTACCAGTCTGGGGGAGGTTTTGCAGCGTCTGGAACTTAAACATCTCAGCCAGTTCGATACGTTGCGTACCCTGATGCACAACAGTGCTGTCCGGCTGGAAAACAGCGATGGCATAACCAGCACAGGGCCGAACATTCAGCCAGGTATTGTGTTACCTGCCACCGTGATGAATGGTGCGACAGCATCCACGAGAGACCTTGCTGGTGGTCCTGCTGAAGATACGCCAGACAGTGCAGTGAAGTGGGTGTACGTTGCGCAGCCCGAACACCAGGCAAATGTTGAAGTACTGGCGGCAATGCCCGCTCCGGTAAAGTGGAAACCCTTCGCTGCCGGGATGTGCACCATGCTGGTGATAAGCACTGTCGCTGTGTGGGGCTGGCAGCATCTTTACCGTCCTGATCCACTACAGACCCGGCTTGCAGCCTCAATGGCACCATTACCTGCACCTCTTACACCTGAACAACTGGAGATGTTGCGCCAGCAGACTCCGTTACCGAAGGACCTTATCACCCAGACACAGCAGCAGCTTGCCCGGCTGGATAAATTACCACCTGACTGGAATATCACATACGCCAGAAAACTTACAGAACAGGCTCAGGTGCTGTGGCCGGAACAGGCTAAGCCCCTGGTACAACAGTGGCAGCAACAACTTAATGCTGCGGCATTACCAACAGAACAACTGAATGGCTGGTATCAGGGAATGACAACGTTACAAAAACTGAGTGACCGCCTGAACGGGCTTGATGAGCAGAAGGGCAAATACATGACGGTCAGTGAGCTGAAATCTGTGGTATTTTCCACCATGCAGTCATTTAACAAATCGATACCGGCTGAAGAGCAACTGCGGGCATTGTCACAAAATCCTGAGAGAGAACCTTTACCTGCCGTTGCCCGGGCTCAACTGGAGATGCATCTGAAACAATTGACAGCTCGCTATGCTGAAATACAACAGAATGCATCAGAGTAGAAATGGTGCTAAAAACTATGAGTGATTCAGTTCGTTATCGTAATCACGGATTCGCGATGCCTCCCTGTCAGGCTCGGTGCGGCTGATGTGTGCTTTGTAATGCTCGAACAGACCCGCGAAGGTCAGGCTATGCTTTTTCTGTGTAGCAGTGATGGCGGTGTACACAGGAAGTTCATCGATGATGTACATTTCCGCCGCACTGAGCCTGTGCTCTGCCAGACGCCATGCGAGCTTTTGCCGCCATGCTGCAGTCAGTACTGCTGGCGTCCACCGAAGGGCTGCTTCGAGTTCTGACTGCATAAGTTGAGTGACAAGCTGGAAATCTGCCTCGTCTGCCTGTCCACCTTTACGCAGACATTCACTTAACTGCTCGTTATCAGCGGTCAGGCCATAGCCGTAATCGTATTGCCGTACATAACGTGCTTTGATGATTTCCGGTTGTTGGAGAATTCTGGTCATCCATACCGAAGCGATCACCTCTGTGTCATCCGGTGTTACTGAGCGTTCAGCTCGGGCGTTCTGGATGATTGCGTTAATTTCAACCAGAGCGGCAGGGGCTTTGAGTGTGGCTTGTTCAAGATCTTTCGTTGCAAGAGAACGTTTTAGTTCACCTTTGCCGATAGCTGGACATAGTTCCTGAGGAACCGCTTTGCGGATGTAGTAGGTGCCGTTTCGGTCTTTGGTAGGTTTTGTCATAATGCCCATTTTGTACCACCGGGAAGCGGAGCCGGAGGAGAGATAAGGGCGGTAAACTACCAATAAACCAACAAGTTGTTGACTCAGAAAGCAAAAACCCCCGCCGAAGCGAGGGTTATAAATGAGTGGTGCCCGGACTCGGAATCGAACCAAGGACACGGGGATTTTCAATCCCCTGCTCTACCGACTGAGCTATCCGGGCAACGGGGCGCATTAAACCCGATTCAGCGCCCCCCGTCAACGAAATTTGTCATTTTCGTCGCGGACTGCACAAACTCTCGCCATTTCAGGCAAAAAAACGCGTTCAGGTGGGGGCGAGGGGCATCATCGGCATCGCGTCAGTGAGAATGACGCCATTCTGCTATCTACCCGGTTTTATTGCATTACTATTGCTGTGAGTTGCCATCTTTAGCGGAGTTTTCGTGTGGAATGTGCATATGTATTTCACCTTGCGCCCTGTGGGGAAAGGTGCCATGATTGCGCGAATTTTCTCCTTTCCATCCATACCCGGGGCCGTCAGTATGTTTGATTCAACAAAACATCCGCTGCACGCTTTCGCAACCTTGCGAAGGTTCCCCTGTATCACCACACCCTCGTCCGCGATGCGTATCGTTCGGTGAGGGGCGCGTACGCTCACTGCCGGACAGCACTAAAACCAGACGCACTCTGTTTTTACTGATGTCTCGCGGTCGGAGCTGGTCACCAGTCGGACCCTGACAGTTTGTGGGCAAGGTAGCTACCTGGCCCGGGCCTTTTACTCTCCCGAATCGGGTATTCGCGCTTATGAAATCAATGCACATTGCCGCCAGTCTTGAGCTGGTTTCCCGTCTGTCCACACACCGCCAGATTGTGGCGCTGGACGGTACCGATTTTACCGACATCGCGGCAGTCGTCATTACCGTAGCGGACAGCCGCAGCGGCATTCTTGCTTTACTGAAACGTACCGGTTTTAATCTGCCGGTTTTCGTCATGTCGCAAGAGGAAATCGAAACGCCGGACGGTGTCGAAGCGGTTATCAGCGGCAGCGTCCAGCAGTGGCTGGAGGTAGAAGCGGCGGCATGTCGTTATGAAGAACACCTGCTGCCGCCGTTTTTCGACACGTTGACCCGGTACGTCGAGATGGGTAACAGCACGTTTGCCTGTCCGGGTCATCAGCATGGCGCATTCTTTAAAAAGCATCCGGCGGGGCGCCAGTTTTTTGATTTTTTCGGTGAGAATATTTTTCGCGCCGATATGTGTAACGCCGACGTCAAGCTCGGCGATCTGCTGATCCACGAGGGCGCAGCCAGGGATGCGCAGAAATATGCCGCCAAAGTATTCAATGCCGATAAAACCTGGTTTGTGCTGAACGGCACCTCGGCGGCGAATAAGGTGGTGACCAACGCGCTGCTGACGCGCGGCGACCTGGTGCTGTTCGATCGCAACAACCATAAATCCAACCACCACGGGGCGCTGATTCAGGCCGGGGCGACACCGGTGTATCTGGAGGCGGCGCGTAACCCGTTTGGCTTTATTGGCGGGATTGACGAGCACTGCTTCGACGAAAAATACCTGCGGGAGCTTATTCTCGAGGTGGCGCCGCAGCGGGCGAATGAACCCCGACCATTTCGCCTGGCGGTGATCCAGCTTGGCACCTATGACGGCACGGTGTACAACGCGCGTCAGGTCGTCGATAAAATCGGCCACCTGTGCGATTACATCCTGTTTGACTCGGCGTGGGTGGGCTACGAGCAGTTTATTCCGATGATGGCGGACTGCTCGCCGTTGCTGCTCGATCTTAACGAAAACGATCCGGGGATCTTCGTCACCCAGTCGGTGCATAAGCAGCAGGCGGGTTTCTCACAGACTTCGCAGATCCACAAAAAAGATAACCACATCCGCGGCCAGGCGCGATTTTGTCCCTATAAGCGGCTGAACAACGCCTACATGCTGCACGCCTCGACCAGCCCGTTCTATCCGCTGTTTGCCGCGCTGGACGTCAACGCCAGGATCCACGAAGGGGAGAGCGGACGCCGCCTGTGGGCCGAGTGCGTGGCGCTGGGCATTGAGGCGCGTAAGGCGATCGTCGCTAACTGTAAGATGATCACACCGTTTATCCCGCCAATGGTTGACGGGCGGCCGTGGCAGGAGCATCCAACGGAAACCATCGCCCGCGAGCGCCGTTTCTTCAGCTTTGGCCCGGGCGAGCGTTGGCACGGCTTTGAGGGATACGCGCAGGATCAGTATTTTGTCGATCCGTGCAAGCTGCTGCTCACCACGCCTGGGATCGACGGGCAAACGGGGGAGTATACCGACTTCGGTATTCCGGCGACCATTCTCGCGCACTACCTGCGTGAGAACGGCATCGTCCCGGAAAAGTGCGACCTGAACTCCATTCTCTTTCTGCTGACTCCGGCTGAAAGCGCGGAGAAGATGGCGCAACTGGTGGCGATGCTCGGACAGTTCGAACAGCATATCGAAGACGACACGCCGCTTGCCGACGTGCTGCCGACGGTCTACCACAAGTATCCGGTGCGCTATCGTGACTACACGCTGCGTCAGCTGTGCCAGGAAATGCACGATCTCTACGTCAGCTTTGACGTGAAGAGCCTGCAAAAGGCGATGTTCCGCAAGGCCAGCTTGCCGCCGGTGGTGATGAACCCACAGGATGCCAATACGGCGTTTATTCGCGGCAATGTCGAGCTGGTGCGCCTGAGCGATGCTGAAGGCCGTATCGCCGCGGAAGGCGCGCTGCCGTATCCACCTGGCGTGCTGTGCGTGGTGCCGGGCGAGGTCTGGGGCGGCGCGGTGCAGCGTTATTTTCTGGCGCTGGAAGAGGGCGTCAACCTGCTGCCTGGCTTCTCTCCGGAGCTACAGGGCGTCTACAGCGAGAAGGATACCGACGGCATCAAGCGGCTGTACGGCTACGTGCTGAAGTAATCGCTTTCTCTGCGACCCTCTCTTGTCAGAGAGGGTCAGGCTCGCTTATACAGCCGTCGCGGATGGCCAATCTTGCCGTACAGCATCTCCACCTGTAAAAAACCGCTCTCCACGCAGTGCTCCAGATAGCGGCGGGCGGTGGTTTTACTCAGACCCGTTTCGCTGACCACCTCATCGACCGAAAAGCAGTAGTCGCCGCGTTCCTGAAATAGCGTCTGTACCCGCGTCAGGGTTTTTTCCTCAATCCCTTTGCTGCCGTTGTCCTGACGGTAATTTTTGGCCTGTAGCTGGTAGAGCGAATCCACGTTTTGCTGGTCAACAATCTTCCAGACCCGCTGCTGGTCGTGAAACTGCACGAAGCGCTCCAGCGACTGACTCAACCGCTTCCAGGAGACGGGTTTGAGGATATAGTCGAACGCGCCGTTGCGGATAGCCTGGCTGCAGGTATCCATATCGCTTGCCGCAGTGATAAAAATCACTGAGCAGTTGGCGCGGCTCAGTAGCGGGGTGCTGAGCATGGTGATGCCTTTGCCGTCGGGCAGATAGTTATCCAGCAACACCAGCTGCGGCTGCTTGTCGTTGAGCAGCGTCTGGGCCTGGGCAAGCGAGGAGGCAATGCCAACCAGCCGCAGGCGCGGGTGTTTCTGGATAAGTTCCGCATGGAGCGCCGCCAGCTCGCTCTCATCTTCAACGATGGCGACATCAATTAATGCTGGTTGCATAGTTCGTCTCTCGCCGGAGCATTTACCGGTATAAATACGGAAAAAATAGCGCCGCGCGGGGGATTATCGGCCACCTCGATGGTGCCGCCCACCCGCGTGACATAACTGTCGATAAGATACAGCCCAATGCCGTGATCGCCATCGGTTTTTGTCGTGAGGCCGCGTTCAAAGATATGCTCGCGAAGCTCGGGCGAGATGCCGATGCCGTGGTCGGCCACTTCAATAATCAGCTCGCGATCGTTAAGCAGGATCAGCACCTCGACCGGTTCGTGCGGCAGCGGTGCGCGCTGGGTCGCCTCAATGGCGTTATCCAGCAGGTTGCCGATAATGGAGATGACGTCGGACTCCGTCAGGTTCGGCACCGGTTTATCGATGCCGCAGGCCGGGTCGAACACCAGCTCAACGCCTTTTTCCCGCGCCCGCGCTGTTTTGCCGAGCAGCAGGCCGCACAGCGTCGGCGAGTTAAAGCGCGCGGAGAGGAAATCGAGCAGCTCCTGCGCGTGTTCGGACTGCGCCTGAATGTAGCGAATGGCCTCATCATAGCGCCCCATATGCAGCAGGCCGGAGAGGGTGGCCATGCGGTTTAGCTGCTCGTGGCGCATGATGCGCAGATTATCGACATAGCGTTTAACCTGGCTTAACTGGGCGCTCAGCGAATCAATTTCGTTGCGATCGCGGAAGGTGATCACCCATCCCTGCAGCGACGCCTCGAGCATGATCCGCACCCGGCTGGCGAGCACCGTACGCTGGTTGAAGTGGCACACTTCATCGTGGGTGTCTTTGGCCAGCATCAGTTGCGGGTCGAAGAACGGCACCGGGGCGATAAGCTCATTGATGGGCAGCCCGCGCAGCCGCCGTGTCGACTGGCTTACCCCTAACAGCTTGCGCGCCGCCTGGTTTATAACCTCGATATTCAGGTTTTTATCGATGGCGATAACCCCTTCGTAAATCGACTCCATCATCGCCTTTTGCTGACGCACCAGCAGGCCGATTTCGCGCGGCTCCAGCGAGAAGATCTGTTTTTTAATGCTGCGGGTAAAAAACCACGAGAACACGAACAGAGCGATCAGCAGCAGTACGGCGGCGATCAAAATATTGACCATCTTGTTGACGGTGATGGTGTCCAGGTAACTGGTCAGGTAGCCCACTGACACGATGCCGATGACCTTTCCATCATCGCTGAAAATAGGAACTTTGCTGCGCAGCGAAATACCGAGCCCGCCTTTGCGGATGGTGATGATGCTTTTTCCCGCCAGCACTTCGGCGTTATCGCCGCCGACAAGCCGGGTGCCGACGCGGTTGGCAAAGGCTGAATGGTACAGGTGCATGGCGTGATCATCGCCAATGACAATAAAACTGGCGTCGCTGTGCTTTACCAGTTTTTGCATAAATGTATTGATCGCATTAATATCTTTATCCTGAACGTCCTGGCGTAACGTCGGAATAAGCGCAATCTGTTCCGACTGTATTTTTGCCCGGGCGCTCATTTCCTGGTAAAGCTGGCGGCCGACGTCGACATAATAATAGCTTCCCAGCAACGCAAACAGGATCGAGAAAAAAGCAACCAGCGATATAAACAGTTTTATCTGAAAAGAGAGCTTCATCATCAGCACGCGCGTAGCCAGGACCAACGCGCACTGTACCATCGTTTCCAGCCCTGACGCGGGTTTTGACAAAAACTTGTGATCTTTTGCACACCCGCTTGCGGTGTGGTGTCGCACGGAATAAAAACCATAAAAACCACGCTAATAAATAAGGCGTTTATCACAATTAATAATACAAACCATAAAAACCATAGGGACCATTAAAACTTCGGTTCTAATATGGATTTCCTCACATAACGTACACCGGTGGTCCTTTACGCTTACCATGCAAAATAACGAAGGGGCTTACTCAATGAGCACGACTGATGATTCTTTCTCTGTTACCCACGATCCGATAAATATCCAGAAAACATCGCTAAAGGAAAAGTGGTGGCACATTATGGATACCTGGAAAGTCGGGATTATTCCTCTGCCGTTGTTCTTACTGGCTGGGGCGCTCATTGCGATTGATTGTCTGGGCGGCAAACTGCCGAGCGATATCGTGGTGATGGTCGCGACGCTGGCGTTTTTTGGCTTTGCCTGCGGCGAATTCGGTAAGCGTCTGCCGGTGGTTGGCAAGTTTGGCGCGGCGGCGATTTGCGCCACCTTTATCCCGTCGGCGCTGGTGTACTACGGACTGCTGCCGGACGTGGTGGTGAAGTCCACCACAACGTTCTATAAATCCACCAACATTCTTTATCTCTACATCTGCTGCATCATCGTCGGCAGCATCATGAGTATGAACCGCGCCACGCTGATTCAGGGCTTTTTGCGCATTTTCTTCCCGATGCTGTGCGGCGAAATCGTCGGCATGCTGGTGGGGATGGGCGTCGGCATAGCGCTGGGGCTGGAACCGTTCCAGATCTTCTTCTTTATCATTCTGCCGATCATGGCGGGGGGCGTCGGCGAAGGCGCTATTCCGTTGTCCATTGGCTACGCCGCGCTGCTGCATATGGACCAGGGCGTAGCGCTGGGCCGCGTGCTGCCGATGGTGATGTTGGGTAGCCTGACGGCGATCGTCATCTCCGGCTGTCTGAACCAACTCGGCAAGCGTTACCCGCACCTGACCGGCGAAGGGCAACTGATGCCGGATCGCGGCAACGGTGCCGAAAGTGCCACGCTGAACGCGCCAGCCTCCGGCAAAGCGGACGTTACCACCATCGCCTCCGGGGCACTGCTGGCGGTGCTGCTGTATATGCTCGGTATGCTCGGCTACAAGCTGATTGGTCTGCCAGCGCCGGTAGGCATGCTGTTTATCGCGGTGTTTATCAAGCTGGCGCACGGCGTTTCTCCGCGCCTGCTGGAAGGCTCTCAGGTGGTGTACAAATTCTTCCAGACGTCAGTGACCTATCCGATCCTCTTCGCCGTTGGCGTGGCTATCACGCCGTGGAATGAGCTGGTCGCCGCCTTCACGGTGAGCAACCTGCTGGTGATCGTCAGCACGGTCTCTGCGCTGGTCGCGACCGGCTTTTTCGTCGGTAAAAAGATTGGTATGCACCCGATTGATGTCGCCATCGTCTCCTGCTGTCAGAGCGGGCAGGGCGGGACTGGCGATGTGGCGATTTTGACCGCGGGCAACCGTATGAGCCTGATGCCGTTCGCGCAAATTGCGACCCGTATCGGCGGGGCCATTAACGTGTCGCTCGCGCTGCTGTTTCTTGGCAATTTCCTTGTTTGATTGATGTATTCAGGAACGATTATGCAACCGGCCATCGATTTTCACATCAGGCGTGAGACGACGGCTTAACACCAGGACACGTTTATGAAGATTGTAAAGGAAGCGCTGGCGGGCACCATGGAGTCCAGCGACTTGATGGTTAAGATTGCCCCCGCCGACGGCGAGCTTGAAATAACCCTCCACAGTGAAGTGATTAAGCAGTTTGGCGACCAAATTCGCCGGGTGGTAGAGGAGACGTTACGCGCCATGGACGTACATGAAGGATTCATCCTGATTGAGGACAAAGGGGCGCTGGACTGCGTTATTCGCGCCCGATTACAGAGCGCGATTTTGCGCGCCGCCGACGTCCGCGACATCGACTGGGGGAAACTGCAATGAAAAAACTCCGTCGCAGTATGCTGTTCCTGCCAGGCGCCAATGCCGCCATGCTCTCTACCGCGTTTATCTACCGTCCTGACTCCATCATGTTTGACCTCGAAGACGCCGTGGCGCTGCGCGAGAAAGACACCGCGCGCCTGCTGGTCTTCCATGCCCTTCAGCATCCGATGTACCAGGATATCGAAACCGTCGTACGTATTAACCCGCTGAATACACCGTTTGGCCTGGCCGATCTTGAGGCGGTGGTGCGCGCCGGAGTGGACGTCGTGCGTCTGCCGAAAACCGATACCCCGGACGATATTTACGAGCTGGAAAGCCATCTGGCGAGAATTGAGGCCGAGTGTGGACGTGAGCCAGGCTCCACCAAAGTGATGGCGGCGATTGAGTCCGCGATTGGCGTTATCAATGCGGTGGCGATTGCCCGCAGTTCGCCGCGGTTGATCGGCATCGCGCTGGCGGCTTTTGACTACGTGATGGACATGCAAACCGAGCGCGGCGACGGCACCGAGCTGTTCTACGCCCGCTGCGCCGTATTACACGCCGCCCGCGCCGCCGGAATCGACGCTTTTGACGTGGTGTGGTCGGACGTCAACGACGAAGCCGGGTTTCTCAAAGAGGTCGCGCTGATCCGCAAAATGGGCTTCAACGGCAAGTCGCTTATCAACCCAAGGCAGATCGATCTGCTGCACAACGCCTATGCGCCGACGCAGCAGGAGGTGGATCACGCGCGCCGGGTGATTGAAGCCGCCGAAGAGGGCGAGCGTAACGGGTTGGGCGTGGTGTCGCTCAACGGCAAGATGGTCGATGCGCCGATCATTAATCACGCGCAGATGGTGCTGGAACGTGCGGCCGCGTCCGGCGTACGTCGATAAGGACAGAACAATGAACCAGACAGAACGTCTTCACCGCCAGTTTTCCCATTTGCGCGACCTCAAACCGTTTGAGACCGCGCACAGCGCCACCCCGTGGCTGAGCGAACCGGACAGCAAGCTGCACCGTAAAATGTGCCCGTCGTTGCAGGAGGCCATTGAGCGCTGCGGGTTGCAGGACGGCATGACCATCTCGTTTCATCATGCGTTTCGCGAAGGCGACCGGGTGATCAACCGCGTGGTGGCGCAACTGGCCGGGATGGGCTTTAAAAACCTGACGCTGGCCTCCAGCTCGCTGATGACCTGTAACGATGCGCTGATTGAGCATATCCGCAACGGCGTGATCCGCCGTATTTATACCTCCGGCATGCGTGGCAAACTCGCGGATGCCATTTCCCACGGGCTGATGGACGAGCCGGTGCAAATTCACTCCCACGGGGGGCGCGTCAGGCTGCTGCAGGACGGCGAGCTGAACATCGATGTGGCGTTCCTCGGCGTGCCGTGCAGCGATGAGTTCGGCAACGCCAATGGCACCGGCGGCCACGCCAGCTGCGGTTCGCTTGGCTACGCGATGGTCGATGCCCAGTTTGCCCGCAAAGTGGTGCTGCTTACTGAAACGCTGGTGCCTTATCCCAATATGCCCGCAAGCCTGGTGCAGGATCAGGTAGATTATGTGGTGCAGGTGGAGAGCGTCGGCGACCCGGCGAAAATCAGCGTCGGCGCCGCGCGCGTCACCAGCAACCCGCGCGAGCTGATGATTGCCCGCGACGCCGCTGAGGTCATTGAGCATTCCGGCTATTTCCGCAACGGTTTTTCGATGCAGACTGGTTCCGGCGCGGCGGCCACCGCCTGTACGCGCTTTATGGAAGAGAAAATGGAACGCAACGGCGTGAAGGCGGGCTTTGCGCTCGGCGGCATCACCGGAAGCCTCGTCTCCCTCCATGAGAAAGGGTTGATTGAAAAGTTGCTCGATACCCAGTGCTTTGACGGCGAGGCGGCGGCATCGCTGGCGCGCAACCCGAATCACGTTGAGATCTCCACCAACGTGTACGCTAACCCCGGCAGTAAGGCGGCCTGCTGCGACCGCCTCGATGTGGTTATTCTCAGCGCGCTGGAGATAGACGTGGATTTCAACGTTAACGTCATCACCGGCTCCGACGGCGTGATGCGCGGCGCGTCCGGCGGGCACTGCGACGTCGCCGCTGCCGCTAACCTGACTATCGTGGTGGCACCGCTGCTGCGCAGCCGTATCCCAACGGTGGTCAAACGGGTCACTACCCGTCTGACGCCGGGGGAAAGTATCGACGTGCTGGTCACCGACCACGGCATCGCCGTTAATCCTGCGCGCCCCGAAATTCGTGAGCGCCTGGAAAACGCCGGGCTGAACGTGGTGGACATCAACGCGCTGTACGAGCGCGCCATTTCTCTCACCGGCGTGCCTAAGCCCATTGAGTTTACTGACAAAATCGTCGGCGTGATCCGCTATCGCGACGGTAGCGTTATCGATGTTGTTCATCAGGTAAAGGAATAGACATCATGGCAACACAGACACCCGCCCGGCCGGGTGTCAGTCTTGACGCGCTGCTGGCGGCGAAAGACCGTCGCGCGCAGCGTCAGGCTGACTGGCTCAAACATTACCAGCAACCGGTGATTTCGCTGACGCTGGTCACCCCCGGCGAAATGAAAGACAGCATCCGCTATCGCAATACCATGGGCGTGGCGCTGCAGGCCTGCGATCAGCTGCTGTGGCAACACCGCTGGCAGGTGCTGGACCGTCAGGTGCTCTGGCTGCCGACCGGCCCGGAGGCGATGTGGTGCGTGGCGCACCCGGCGGCGGAAATTAAAGCCCATAGCGCGGCGCTGGAGCAGACCCATCCGCTCGGGCGGCTGTGGGATATCGATGTGATTTGTCCGCAGGACGGCCCCGTCGGCCGCCAGTCGCTTGGCAACCGGCAGCGCCGCTGCCTGCTGTGCGATGAACCCGCGCACGCCTGTTCCCGCTCGCGCCGCCATCCGCAGGCGCAGGTGATCGCCCGCGTGGAGAAGCTGGTCGATGACTGGTTTGCTCGCGACTAAACCGCGCCGGGTTGATATTTCCGCGCTGGCGCAGGAGGCGCTATGGCAGGAGCTGGAACTGACGCCGAAACCGGGGCTTGTGGATAAGCTGAATAACGGTGCCCATCGCGATATGGACCACGCGCTCTTTGCCCGCAGCATTGCGGCGATTACGCCGTGGTTCTCACGCTTCGCTGAACTGGGCGCTGAACATGCGGCAAAAGACGCCAGCGAACAGCTGCGGCTGCTGCGCCCAATGGGGATTGCCTGCGAACAGGCGATGTATGCCGCAACGGGCGGGGTGAATACCCACAAAGGCGGGATATTCGCGCTGGGGCTGCTCTGCTTTGCCGCCGGGCGCGTGCGCGACGTGACCGCGCATAACCTCTGCCAGGCGGTGAGCGCGATGTGTCAGGGGCTGGTGACGCGCGAGCTTGCGGCGCGTGCCGGTGCGGCAACAGCGGGGGAACGTCAGTTCCGGCAGTTCGGCCTGACCGGCGCCCGCGGCGAAGCCGAGAGCGGGTTTGCCACGGTGCGGCACGTACTGCCGTACTGGAACCGTCGTCAACTGCATGAGACGCTGCTGCGGCTGATGGCGGCGAATCCGGACAGCAATCTGGTTTCACGCGGCGGAATGGACGGGTTGCGCTATGTGCAGCGGTATGCACATCAACTGCTGGCTACCGGCTGGGACAACGCGGCGCTGGAGGTGATGGACCGCGCGCTTATCGCACGTAATTTGAGCCCCGGCGGCAGCGCGGATTTACTGTCGGTCGCGTGGGTGTTGGGAGAGTGCTGACAGCACTCTCTCCCGGGCGGAAGAGAGTGGGGAGAAAACCTTAGTGCGCGACGGTTTGCGCGCCGGTCGCCGTTGGGACATGTTTGTACTTGAACAGCGGGATGAAGGCGACGGCCAGCGCCAGCGAGTAGCCTGCAAAAATCAGCCACACAGAGTGCCAGTCGGTGATGCCGTTAGTGGTGTAGATCTCAACCACTTTACCGCTCACGATACCGCCGAGGATACAGCCGAAGCCGTTGGTCATCATCAGGAACATCCCCTGGGCGCTGGCGCGGATTTCAGGTTTCACCTCTTTTTCCACAAACACCGAACCGGAAATGTTGAAGAAGTCGAAGGCGCAGCCGTAGACGATCATCGACAGAACCAGCAGCACGGTGCCGAACGGCGTCGGGTCGCCAAAGGCGAACAGGCCGAAGCGCAGCATCCACGCGAAGATACTAATCAGCATCACGTTCTTGATGCCGTAGCGGCTTAAGAAGAACGGGATGGTGAGGATGAACAGGGTTTCGGAAATCTGCGAAATCGACATCATCACCGAGGCGTGCTGCACGATAAAGCTGCTGGCGAACAGCGGGTCTTTATCGAAACTGTGCAGGAAGGTGTTGCCGAACATGTTGGTGATTTGCAGCTCGGCGCCCAGCATCATGGAGAAAATGAAGAAGATAGCCATGCGCTTGTTTTTGAACAGCGCGAAGGCGTCCAGACCAAGCATCTCGCTCCAGCTCTGTTTTTCTCTTTGGTTAGAGACCGGCACGTGCGGCAGCGTCAATGTGAACAGCGCCAGCACCAGGGAGAGCACTGCGCCGATGTAGAGTTGCATGTGGCTCAGTTCGAAACCGGCAAAGCTGACGGTCCACATCGCGATGATAAAACCGATGGTGCCCCAGATACGGATGGGCGGGAAGTCCGTCACGATATCCATTCCGGCGGATTTCAGGCGATAGTAGGAGATGGTGTTCACCAGGCCGAGCGTTGGCATATAGGCCAGCGAGTTCAGCAGGATTATCATGAACATCGCCCCGGGCGTGGTGACTTCCGCCGCCATAAACAACGTACCGGCACCCACCAGGTGACAGAAAGCGTACACCCATTTCGCGCTGATCCATTTATCGGCGACAATCCCGAGCAGCGTCGGCATGAAAACGGCGGCGATACCCAGAGAGCTGTACACGGCGCCAATCGAGGCGCCGTCGAATTTGAGCGTCACAAACATATAGGAGCCCAGCGTGGTCAGCCAGCTCCCCCACAAGCAGAACTGCAGGAACGACAATATTTTAAGCTGCAGTTTAAGGTTCATGTTATTTTCCTCACAAAGGATGGGGTGGTATGTTGCTATAAGCACATTTATGGTTGTTATTTGATGCGATTCTATCGGCGAGTCGCGTGACGTTTTGTTACCTTCCGCAAAAAAATGCAATCTATGTTTTTTTGCAGAGCTAATTAGTGACGCACTTAACGTTTTCTTGTGAGGTAAGGCGGGATTGCGTCTTTCCCCTCACTCCCGGACGGCAGAGCAAGGGGAAAGCGAAGGGCTACTTACGGCGATAGCCTTTCTGCGCGGTGTTGACCTTGTACAGATAACGCCGGGATTCCGACGACGGGTGGCGGGTGGTCAGCGTCTGGTAGACATCGCCTGGCGCCATGTTGTTGATGATGTTCGCCGCCTGGACTTTATCATCGGCAAAGACGCGTAGCACGCTGCCTGCGCCGCCGTTATAGGCGGTGATCACCGCATAGCGGCGTGAAGTCGGGTTATCAATACCGGACAGATAGACGTTGTTGAGCATCGCCAGGTAAGCGGTGCCGGTGTCGATGTTGCTCGCAGGATCAAACAGGAAGCTACGGCTTGGCGTCCCGGATTTACCCTGTGAACGGTATACGTCGCGACCGGCGCTGTGCTGGACCACCTGCATCAGGCCGAGCGCATCAGCGTTACTGACCGCATACGGGTTGAACGACGATTCGGTCTGCATAATCGCCAGGATCAGCGACTCGTCGACGCCGTACTTGTGCGATGCCTGACGCACCATGCCGATGTATTTATGCGCACGCTTATCGAGGTGGTTCGGCACCAGATTAATGGTGACGCTATAGATGATATGCAGGCCGTTGTTACGGCTTTGCAGGCGGTTTTTCAGCAGCCAGTCGGCAAAATTTGACGCCCGGCCCTGCCAGCGGATGGGCTGTCCGGTGTTATCCACCACCTGCCCATACAGGAAAGGCTCTTTGGATATCTGAATGTCGTCGGCGTCGGAGTAGAGGTCGACAGAGCCCGGGTCGTCGCCCATCAGCAGCGTTTTGATGATGGTCTGACGCAGGCGGCCCGTCGGGTCCGTCCCGGCGATGGTTTCAACGGTGATGGTGCCCTCATCAAAGTTGATGTGGCTGCGCGTCTGGTACTGGTCGGTATATTTCACATAGTCTTTCGGTCCGGCGACCAGAACTTCCTTGTACCCCCAAATGTTTTCAATGTTATGGGCAAATTGCCCCATCAAAATATCAAAACCGTTGGTGTCCTTGTCCCACTCTTCGTTGTAGGCAGCGCCTTTTTTATTCGAGCTGGAACACGAAATGAGCAACGGCGCAATCAGAGCGAGCGCTAATAATTTTTTCATCATTCCGGGAGTGCGTGTTGTGTTGTTATAAAGGGTCCGTGGACCCTTACTGTTTTTCTGGCGGCGTATAGCCTTCGATGTGAACGTCTTTACCTTCAAACAGGAAGCTGACCATCTCCTGCTCCAGCAGCTTACGGTGCTCAACGTTCATCATGTTGAGTTTTTTCTCGTTGATCAGCATGGTTTGCTTATGCTGCCACTGCGCCCAGGCTTCTTTGGAGATTTCGTTAAAGATGCGTTTACCGAGCTCGCCCGGGTAAAGCTGGAAATCCTGGCCCTCAGCGTCGCGCTGCAGGAAAGTACAAAAAATAGTTCTGCTCATGATAAATCCTCTTCTTTGGCCGGAACGTTTACGCCAGCGCTCCGGCGCGTAACTGCTGCAACAGGCGCTCCACGGGTGCCGCCAACCCGACAGACGGCGGCTGGGCTAAGTTATACCAGAGAGCGCTGCCTTCATCCATGCATGTGGCGCTGGAATGCACGGTAAGCCACATTGGCACGATATCCAGATGGAAGTGGCTGAATGTATGGCGAAAGGCGGTGAGCTGGGTCAGATTATCGGCCTTTATCTGACGCTGCGCCAACCACTCGCGCAGCGCCGCTTCATCGGCAAACTGCGGGAAGCAAAAGAGCCCGCCCCACAGACCGCTGGGCGGACGCTGGAGGAGCAGCACCTCGTTTTCCTGCTGCATGATCAGGAAATAGCCGCTGCGTTCCGGCAGGGTCTGCTTCGGTTTTTTCCCGGGATACTGCGCCCAGCTGTTGTTGGCTTTGGCTTCGCAGCCCTTGCCGAGCGGGCAGAGCTCGCACTTGGGTTTTGAACGGGTGCAGACTATCGCGCCGAGATCCATCATCGCCTGGTTAAAGCGTTCAACGCCTTTCGCCGGGGTGACCGCTTCGCTTATCTGCCACAGGCGGTTTTCCACCTCTTTTTTTCCCGGCCAACCGTCGACGGCATAGCAGCGTGCCAGTACGCGTTTCACGTTGCCGTCGAGAATGGGGAAATGTTTACCGAGCGATAACGAAAGAATGGCGCCCGCGGTCGAGCGTCCGACGCCCGGCAGCGCGGCGACTTCATCAAACGTTTCCGGGAACTGACCGTGGTGCTGCGTGGCGACCTGTTGCGCCGCCTTATGCAGATTCCGCGCCCGCGCGTAGTAGCCAAGGCCGGTCCACAGGTGCAACACCTCGTCAAGGGGCGCGTTGGCGAGGTCGGTCACTGTCGGGAATCGCGCCATAAAGCGTTCAAAATAGGGGATAACTGTGGCGACCTGTGTCTGTTGCAACATCACCTCAGAGAGCCATACTTTGTAAGGTGTCTTCTCTATTTGCCAGGGGAGGGTCTTACGCCCATATTTGTCGTACCAGTCCAGCACCTGGGCTGAAAATTCTGAGGCTTGCATGGTCACCGCTTCGCATTGACTAAGGACGCAGATTGCAGCACAGCGACCCCATCGTGTAAACAGGATCTTTCCCATGCTTGCATAGTATCCTTAACTTTGGATAATGCCCGTTTCCCGAACAATCACACAAGCAGACTGAATTTTTATGATTAACGACGTCATCTCACCGGAATTTGATGAAAACGGCCGCCCGCTGCGCCGTATTCGTAGCTTCGTCCGCCGCCAGGGCCGCCTGACCAAAGGGCAGCAGCACGCGCTGGACCATTACTGGCCGGTGATGGGCGTTGAGTTCAGCGAGCAGCCGGTGGATTTCGCGGCGCTGTTCGGCCGTGATGCGCCTGTCACCCTGGAGATCGGGTTTGGGATGGGCGCTTCGCTGGTCACGATGGCGAAAGCGAACCCGGAACAGAATTTCCTCGGTATTGAAGTGCATTCGCCGGGTGTCGGCGCATGCCTTTCTTCCGCTCATGAAGAGGGCGTGGAAAACCTGCGCGTGATGTGCCATGACGCGGTAGAAGTGCTGCACACGATGATCCCGGAGAATTCCCTTAACATGGTGCAACTCTTTTTCCCTGACCCCTGGCACAAAGCGCGTCATAATAAACGCCGTATCGTTCAGGCGCCGTTTGCCGAACTGGTAAGAAGCAAGCTCAAGCTGGGTGGCGTATTCCACATGGCGACTGACTGGGAAGCGTATGCGGAGCATATGCTGGACGTGATGTCCACTCTGGACGGTTATAAAAACCGCTCTGAGAGCAACGACTATGTACCGCGTCCGGACTCACGCCCGGTCACCAAATTTGAACAGCGTGGCCATCGTCTTGGCCACGGCGTATGGGACTTAATGTTCGAGAGGGTAAAATAATGGCGAAGAACCGTAGCCGTCGTCTGCGTAAGAAAATGCATATCGACGAATTCCAGGAATTAGGATTTTCGGTCGCGTGGCGTTTCCCGGAAGGTAGCAACGAAGAGCAAATCGATAAAATCGTTGATGAGTTTATCAATGAGGTGATTGAGCCGAACAAGTTGGCGTTTGACGGCAGCGGCTATCTGGCATGGGAAGGTCTTATCTGCATGCAGGAAATCGGCAAATGCACCGAAGAGCATCAGGCCGTCGTGCGCAAGTGGCTCGAAGACCGCCAATTCGACGATGTTCGCCTGAGCGAACTTTTTGACGTCTGGTGGGACTAAGTACGCACAAGGGGCCAGCAATTGCTGGCCCGTTTTGTCTTTACAGGAGTAACTATGATGCGCAAAACGCTGCTGGCGGCGGCTCTTTCCGTAACGGCATTCGCGGCACAGGCGGACTATCAGTGCAGCGTCACCCCGCGTGACGATGTGATCCTCAAGCCGCAAACCGTGCAGGTCAAAGGGGAGAACGGCGACCTGGTTATCACGCCGGATGGCAACGTGACCTATAACGGTAAACCGTACACACTCAGCGCGGCCCAGCGCGAGCAGGCGAAAGATTATCAGACCGAGCTGCGAAGCGCGCTGCCGTGGATTGACGAAGGCGCACGTTCCCGCGTCGAAAAAGGGCGCGTGGCGCTGGATAAGATAATCACCGAACAGGTGGGCGCCAGCAGCAATATGCACGGCCGCCTGACTAAGCTCGACGCTCAGCTTAAAGAGCAGATGAACCGCATTATTGAACACCGTTCCGACGGCCTGACGTTCCACTACAAGGGCGTCGACCAGGTCCGCGCAGACGGGCAACAGCTGGTGAACCAGGCGATGGGCGGCATCCTGCAGGACAGCATCAACGAGATGGGGGCGAAAACCGTGCTGAAAGGCGGCGGTAACCCGTTGCAGGGAATTTTAGGCAGCCTCGGCGGCCTGCAGACGGCCATTCAGGACGAGTGGAAAAACCAGCAAGCGGATTTCCAGAAGTTTGGTAAAGACGTGTGCGGGCGCGTGACAACCCTCGAAGCAAGCCGCAAGGCGCTGGTGAGCGGGTTGAAATAAGCGGCAATTACCCGCCCCGTGGGGCGGGTAAAGGTGAGTCATTACATCAGACCCAGCGCCTGCGGGATAAACAGCGAAATCTGCGGGACATAGGTAATCAGCATCAGCGCAACCAGCAGAGCGGCGTAGAACGGCAACAGCGGTTTAATCAGTTGCTGGATTTTCACCCCCGAGATAGAACATCCCACAAACAGCGCGCTTCCCACCGGCGGCGTCAGCAGGCCAATACACAGGTTGGCGACCATCATGATGCCGAAGTGAACCGGGTCCATGCCCAAATCCTGTGCAATAGGCAGGAAGATAGGCGTGAAGATAAGCACCGCGGGCGTCATATCCATGAAGATCCCGACAATCAACAGCACAATGTTGATAAGCAGCAGGATCACGAGCGGGTTTTCCGAAATCCCCATCAGCGTATCGCTAATCATGTAAGGGATGTCCGCATTGGTCATCGCCCACGACATGCCGACGGAGAAGCCAATCAGCAGCAGGACAATCGAGGTGGTTACGACAGACTCGAGGATAAGTTTCGGTAGGTCGCGCCATTTCACTTCGCGGTAAATGAGCACCGACAGAATGAAGGTATAGACCACCGCAATGGCAGAGGCTTCCGTCGCGGTAAACACGCCGCCAAGAATCCCCCCCATCACAATCACCACCAGCAGCAGGCTGGGCAGCGCATCGAAAAACGCTTTGGCGGCCTGGGCGCAGGTCGGGCGTTCGGACAGCGGGTAGTTACGGCGTTTGGCGATGATGGCGCACACCACCATAATGGCAAGCCCCATCAGGATGCCCGGCAGGTACCCCGCCATAAACAGCGAGGCAACGGAGACGCCGCCCGCGGTGAGCGAAAAGACAATCAGCACATTCGACGGCGGTATCAGCAACCCGGTGATGCATGAGGAAACGTTGACCGCTGTGGAAAATGCCGGATCGTAGCCTTGTCTGGTCTGAATAGGGTTCAGAGTACCGCCAACGGCGGCGGCGGCGGCAACGGCAGAACCGGAAATCGAGCCGAACATCATGTTCGCCAGCACGTTGACGTGACCCAGCGAACCCGGAACGCGACCTACCATAACCTGCGCCAGGTTAATGAGGCGGATGGCGATGCCGCCGCTGTTCATTAATGTCCCCGCGAAAATAAAGAAGGGGATCGCCAGAAGCGCGAAGCTATCGAGGCCGTTCGCCAGACGTTGTGAGACGGTGATAACGGCGATGTCCCAGGGGAACATCAGCAGCATTGAGGCGAATGTCGCGATGCCGATGGAAAATGAGATAGGCACACCGATAAACACCAGCACAAAGAAACAACCGAACAGCGTTAAAGCAATATATGCGTCCATCAGCGTGATGCCTCCTGTGGGTGTTTCAGGCGTTGAATTCCGGCATTAACAAAAAAGAGCGCGTAGAACATCATGATCACGCCGCACAACGGCAGAATGAGGTAGACATAGCCCATCGGAATTTGCATCGCGGCGGAAACCTGGCTGGTCGCCAGCGTTTTCTCGATAAGTTTCATCCCGCCGGTGACGATAACCAGCCCGGCGAACAGGAAAATCAACAGGTTGATAGCAATGCTCAACGCGGCTTGTTTACGGGCGTTGAGCGCCATCGCGAGCAGGTCGATGGCCAGATGGCGCTGCGCGCCGACGGTATAGGCTGCGCCGAGCAGTCCGACCCAGATCATCAGGAAGCGGGCCAGCTCATCGGTCATTGTACTGGGCGTGTTGAGAACATACCGGCTGAAAACCTGCCAGACGACGCAGACCACCAGCGCCACCATGACCGCAACGGAAAATGCCGCGATGGTGCGATCCACCACCTGCTTCATGCGGTTAAGAATCATCATTAATTACCCCGGTGAAAAGGGCCTGCGAGCAGGCCCGGGAACCATGTTATTGCGCAGCTTCTTCGAACCTGGACAGCAGTGCGGCTTGCTTGGGATCTTTTTTGAAGTCGTCGTACAGCGGTTGTACGGCTTCACGGAATGGCGCTTTATCGACGGCAACAAACTGCCCGCCCATGGCTTTCGCCTGCGCACGCGTTTCCGCTTCAACCTTATCCCACGCCTTTTGTTGCCAGGTTTCGGAATCTTTTGCCGCTTTAGCCAGAATCTGTTGTTGCTCAGGTGTCAGCTTGTTCCAGGTTTTGGTCGAGATAACGAGGAAGTCAGGAATAGAAGCATGCTCGTCCTCAGAGAAAACTTTCGCGATTTCAATATGCCGGGTCTGAACCCAGGACGGGACATTATTTTCGGCGCCGTCAACCACGCCCTGCTGCATGGCGGTGTAGACTTCGCCAAAGGAAATCGGTGTTGGGGACCCGCCCATCAGCTCAATCATTTTCAGTGTGGTTGGACTTGCCTGAACGCGAATTTTCAATCCTTTTAAATCTTCAGGCCTGGTAATGGGTTTTTTGGCATAAAAACTACGGGTGCCAGCAACATAGGCGGAAAGAGCAAAGAAACCTTTGTCTTTGCTCGCCGCCATAATATCTTTACCCACATCGCCAAAGACGACTTTATTAAAGTGCGCCTGGTCTTTAAATAAATACGGCAAATTATAAATGGCATAAGTATTATCAAATGACTCGAGGTCGCTGGCGGAGCCTTTGGTCATATCCAGCGCGCCATTTTGCAATAACTCCATGGTTTCGCGTGCGCTGCCCATCTGGCTGCTGGGATAAATACGAATCGTCATTTTGCCGTCAGAAAGTTGTTTGACTTCTTTGGCCATTTCTTCAAAGGCCTGATGAACCACATGACTGCGCTCAAGGTTATGTGCCAGTTTTAACGTCACTTTTTCAGCGGCGCAGGCGCCAGTGGAAAACAACGCTAACAGCGATACGCCCAGCAATGTGCGGGTAAAAGAGGTCTTAGTCATTGAATAGCTCCATGCTGCTGAATGTAAAAAATTGGTTTATATCTGATTGCGAGTAACATAATTCTGTATGACATCTTATCCTGGTTGTCAGACAACTATGCATTATCTATGTCACACTTTTACCGCTATCGGTAAAACGTCGGTTTGTTTTGTGCGCCAGGTTAAATTTATGCGGGTGAAAATAGCGCGAGTTGCGGGTGCTGAAAATAAAGGGGAGTCAATGGGTCATTTATTTCGATGATTATGATCGGGTTTTTCGAATTATTTCCATATTATACGGATAATATGCAATGGCGAATAAAATGTTCCAGGAATGATTTCAGGAATATTTTGCGGTGGACGGTCATTTTGGTATCCATCTCTAAAAATAATAAATCTAAAAAGATATTTGTCTGGTTAATTGGTCGCCGTCACGTTATTCATCTTCGACGCTGGGATAATGCGAGGAATTCACATAACTGGAGAAATAACATGGAGTTTTTTGGGAAAATGGCGCTTCTCACGGTAGTTATGGGGTTCAGCGGTGCGGCCCTCGCTTTGCCTCACGTTACCATTCTGGCCACTGGCGGAACCATTGCCGGGGGAGGCGATTCGGCAACGAAATCCAACTATACCGCCGGTAAAGTCGGCGTAGAGAATTTGGTCAATGCGGTGCCGCAGCTAAAAGATCTGGCGGTGGTGAAAGGCGAACAGGTCGTCAATATTGGCTCGCAGGATATGAATGACCAGGTCTGGCTGACCCTGGCGAAGAAAATTAATGCCGACTGCGATAAGACCGATGGGTTTGTGATTACCCACGGTACGGACACCATGGAGGAAACCGCTTATTTCCTCGACCTGACGGTAAAATGTAATAAGCCGGTGGTGCTGGTCGGCGCCATGCGCCCGTCAACGTCGATGAGCGCCGATGGTCCGTTTAACCTCTATAACGCGGTGGTCACTGCGGTTGACCCGCAGTCGGCCAACCGTGGGGTGATGGTCGTGATGAACGATACCGTGCTGGACGGACGTGACGTCACCAAAACCAATACTACCGACGTGGCGACGTTCAAAGCCGTCAACTTTGGCCCGCTGGGGTATATCCATAACGGCAAAATTGACTATCAGCGCACCCCGGCGCGTAAGCACACAACCTCTACGCCGTTTGACGTATCTAAGCTTAGCGAGCTGCCGAAGGTGGGGATCATTTATAACTATGCCAATGCTTCCGACCTGCCGGCAAAAGCGCTGGTGGATGCCGGTTATGCAGGTATCGTGAGCGCAGGTGTTGGCAACGGCAACCTGTATAAGACCGTGTTCGATACCCTCGCGACCGCTGCGCATAAGGGCACCGTCGTCGTTCGCTCCTCACGCGTGCCGACCGGTTACACCACCCGCGATGCGGAAGTGGATGATGCGAAGTATGGCTTTGTCGCCTCCGGTTCGCTGAACCCGCAAAAAGCGCGCGTGCTGCTGCAGCTGGCGCTGACCAAAACCAAAGATCCGCAGCAAATTCAGGAAATGTTTAATCAGTACTAATACGTACGCTCGCCCTGGCCGTCCGGCCAGGGCATCACGGGAAAGGGTTACTCCGCAAGGAACAGTTCCAGGAGGGAATTCAGGAACAGCTTACCGTGCTCGGTAATTTGCCAGTACTGCGCGTTCTCCGTCAGATAGCCCTGTGCAATGGCTTCATCAAGCTGCCCGCGAATCACGCTTTCTGAAAGCCCGGTATAGTGCGCAAATTCGGCGCGCGGCGCGGGTTCCAGCAAACGAAAGCGGTTCATAAAGAATTCGAAAGGCTTGTCGGCATCGTCGACGTCGCGCTGATTTTCCAGATACCGCCCCTGCATATAGCCGCGCGGATGGCGCGTTTTGGTGGTGCGCAGGATTCGCCCGTCTGGGAAGGTGATTTTGCCATGCGCGCCGCAGCCAATGCCGAGGTAGTCGCCGAAGCGCCAGTAGTTCAGGTTATGCTGGCACTGAAAACCCGGTTTCGCATAGGCCGAGGTTTCATACTGCTGGTAGCCTGCCGCCGTCAGCAACTGGTGGCCCTGCTCGAAGATGTCCCAAAGCGCGTCGTCATCCGGTAGCGCGGGCGGACGCGAGCCAAACAGCGTGTTCGGTTCGATGGTCAACTGATACCACGACAGGTGCGGCGGGTTAAGCGCAATGGCCTGACGTAAATCATCCAGCGCCTCTTCCAGCGACTGGTCCGGCAGACCGTGCATTAAATCCAGGTTAAAACTGCGAAGCCCAAGACCGCTTGCCAGATTCGCCGCACGTTCGGCTTCCTGCGGCCCGTGAATGCGCCCCAGGCGCTGTAGCTTAAGTTCGCTGAAGCTTTGCACGCCAATCGAAATACGGTTCACGCCAGCGCGCTGGTAGTCGACAAAGCGATCGGCCTCCACAGTGCCCGGGTTGGCCTCCATGGTGATTTCAGCATCCGCCGCCAGGTTCAGGCGCGCACGCACGCCGTCGAGCAGCGACTGCATAGCAGCGCCCGACAGCAGGCTTGGCGTTCCTCCGCCGATGAAAATGCTCTTCACGTCACGTCCCTGCGCGTACGCCGTCTCGCCATCCAGATCGGCAAGCAGATGCTGGACGTAGTCGTCGTGCGGCACTTCGCCTTTCAGCGCGTGCGAGTTGAAGTCGCAGTACGGGCATTTCTGCACGCACCAGGGTATATGAATGTAGAGACTCAGAGGCGGTATACACGTCATCCTTCAATCTGCCTCTGCGTTGGCCGCACTCGCTCACCCCAGTCACTTACTTGAGTAAGCTCCCGGGGATTCACTCCCTTGCCGCCTTGATGCAACTTGAATGATTTTGTGTCTAAATCAGCCATTACGTAATGCTTCCAGTAACTGTTTCAGCGCCTGCCCGCGATGGGAGATAGCGACCTTTTCTTCACGGGTTAACTCGGCGGCGGTTTTACCTTCGCCCGGTACGTAGAAAATGGGGTCGTAACCAAAGCCGCCGCTGCCGGAAGGCGCGTGGGTGATAACGCCCGGCCAGCGTCCGAGGCAGACGATCGGCGTCGGATCTTCCGCGTGACGCAGGTAGACCAGCGCACAGTGGAACTGCGCCTGGCGCTGCGCGTCAGGAACGTCTTTCAGCGCGACCAGCAGCTTCTCAAGGTTCTGCTGGTCGGTGGCGTCAACGCCGGAGTAACGCGCGGAGTAGATCCCCGGCGCGCCGCCCAGCGCATCGACCGCCAGTCCCGAGTCGTCGGCAATAGCGGGCAAGCCGGTAATCTGCGCGGCATGACGTGCTTTCAGAATGGCGTTTTCGATAAATGTCAGGCCGGTTTCTTCAGCGGATTCAACGTTAAGCTCGGTCTGGGCAACGACGTCCAGACCAAAATCGCTCAGCAGCGAGGCGAGCTCACGCACTTTACCGGCGTTACCGGTGGCGAGGACAACTTTTTGCATGGGATACCCTAATTCGTTAGCGCCGCGACGTTCGTCGGGATCTGTTGCGGATGAATAATTCTGACCTGCTTATGGCGACCGAGCTCGCCTTTCTCGATTATCACCTGGCTTTTCGCCACGCGAAACTGTTTAGCGAGGAATTTGACCAGATGCGCATTGGCCTGCCCGTCTACCGGCGGGGCGGTAATGGCGACTTTCAGTTCATCGCCATGCAGCCCCACCAGGCTGTCGCGGCTGGCTTTCGGCTGGATGTACAGCCGTAAGATAAGCCCGTCGCTACAGGTTTCAACGGCACTCATAGCGCCATCCACAGCCCCGGCAGCAGCATATTGCCCGTGGCCTGCAACAGTTCGGCGATACCCATGTTAATCACGTACAGCAGCAGAACAAGGATCATCGGCGAGAAATCGATACCGCCCATGGACGGCAGCAGGTTGCGAATGGGGCGCAGCAGCGGATCGGCAAGCTGCATCAGCACAAACTCTACCGGGCTGCGGCCCTGGCTTACCCAGCTCATCACCGCCATCACCAGCAGCACCCAGAAAATCAGCAGGCCGATGGTTTTCAGCAGGATCAGAATCGCGGCAATCCAGATAATAGGCTGGAAGGTGATGACCATAAACAGCACGATAGCCTTGAGCACGCAGAGGACGAACGCGACCAGCAGCGAGGAGCTGTCAATCGGCCCCATAGAGGGAATAATGCGGCGCAGCGGCCCGACAACGGGCTGGGTCGCCTTCACCACAAACTGGGAGAAGGGGTTGTAAAAATCACAGCGTGCCCACTGCAGCCAGACGCGCAGCAGCATCACCATTGTGTACAGCTCAATGACCGTTGAGAGCAGGAAAGTCAACGTCTTCATGGCGTTCCTCAGTTTTCCTTATTGTTTTGTGTAATCGCGGGCACCGAAAATGGCGGTGCCAATGCGAACCATCGTGCTACCCGCCGCAATGGCGGCTTCCATATCGTCAGACATGCCCAGAGAGAGCGTATCTACCGTGGTGTATTGCGCTTTTAGCCGCCCGAATGCTACAGCCATTTGTTGGGCGACCGCAAACTGCCTTACATATTCTGACTCTGGCGCCGGGATAGCCATTAATCCGCGAAGCACAAGGCCGGGCAGCGCCGCGACTGCAGCGGCCAGTTCATCGACGGCGTCAGGGGAAATGCCGGACTTGCTGTCCTCATCGCTGATATTGACCTGAATCAGCACGTTAAGCGGCGGCATTCCTGCCGGACGCTGTTCACTCAGGCGACTGGCGATACGCAGCCTGTCGACGGTGTGGCACCAGTCAAAGTGCTCGGCGACCAGACGGCTCTTGTTGGACTGCAACGGGCCGATAAAGTGCCACTGCAGGTCTGTCGCGCCGACCTGCTGGAAATGGCGGATTTTCTCCACCCCTTCCTGAACATAGTTTTCGCCGAACGCGCGCTGACCGGCGGCGATGGCTTCTTCGACGGCGCTTACAGGTTTCGTTTTACTGACTGCAAGCAACGTCACTTCTTCTGGAGCACGGCCGCATTGTGCTGCGGCGGCTGAGATTTTATCCCGGACCTGTGCCAGGTTATGCGCAATGTCGTTCATTTTCAGGATGATCATATGGATATGCAGGAAATCGTGTCCCTTAGTGTAAAGCATAACGTTTCGGATCTACACCTGTGCAGTTGCAGGGAGGCTCGCTGGCGACGCGAAGGGCGCCTTGAACCCGCGCCTTTTCCCGCGCCGGATATTCATGCTCTGCTCGGCGGCTGGCTGAATGCGGCGCAGCAGCGGCAGTGGCGGGAGGAGCAACAGATTGATTTTGCCGTAGAGGCAGGCGGCGGGCAGCGCCTTCGCGGCAATGCGTTTATGCACTGCCGGGGTGTCTCGGTGGTGCTGCGTCTGCTGCCGGTCTCTTGCCCGCAGCTTTCGACGCTTGGGGCGCCCGCGGCGATCCCCTCGCTGCTTGACGCCGAGAGCGGGATTATCCTGGTGACCGGCGCGACTGGCAGCGGTAAATCCACTACGCTCGCGGCGATGGTGGATCACCTCAACCAGCAGCGCGACGGGCATATCCTTACGCTTGAGGATCCGGTGGAGTTTATCCACCACAGCGCGCGTTGTCTGATTGAGCAAAGAGAGGTAGGGCAGCACTGCGCGTCCTATGTCGCCGCGCTGCGAAGCGCGCTGCGTCAGGATCCGGATGTCCTGCTGCTGGGCGAGCTGCGCGATGCCGAAACTATCCGTCTGGCGCTGACGGCGGCGGAAACCGGTCATCTGGTGCTGGCGACGTTGCATACCCGTGGCGCGGCGCAGGCCGTAGAACGGCTCATCGACAGTTTCCCGACTGGGGAGAAGGAGACTGTTCGCAGCCAGCTTGCCGGTAGCCTGTGCGCAGTGCTGGCGCAAAAGTTGCTGCCCGGCAGGCAAGGTGGCAGGGTGGCGCTGTATGAGCTGCTGATCAACACCGCAGCGACCGGCAGTTTGATTCGGGAAGGAAAAACGCACCAGTTAGCAGGCGTAATGCAAACGGGGCAGCAGGCGGGGATGCAAACCTGGGCCCAAAGCCACCAGCAGCGGCTTGCAGAGGGGAAAGTGTAACGTCAATTTTCTGAGGTGTGAAAAATAAGAGATGCTATCGGTAAGCTTTATACTTAATTAACGTTAGTGTTATATCGATGTTGATATTAAGGTGGGCTAATGCAATTGGATATTTACGACGAATTACTCAGTTCTATAATAGTTGTCGAATAAATAACCTCCATGGTACAACTGTCATGAATGTTTGTGTTACACATGAGATAATCTTGCTGAAGGGTAGAAAAAAGGTTGATTCTCTTTTGACACCCCTCGGGCATTCGTTCTATCCTGTTTGTGGAAATAGGATGTTTCTCATGAAATAACGTTTCATTTTGTAAATTGCATTTTAAAATATTAATGTGAATTGCTTTTAATTTTTTGAATCATTTAATTGCCATGATGGTGAAATTCAACTACGGAGAGTTTTTAAATGTTTGATGCTTTAGAGAGTGTAGGCGAGTCGCGGCAGCTAATTCTTATCACTCACCCTTCCGTTCAGGCGAATGCATTTGCTGGCTATCTGTCTGATCTCCTTTCAGTTTCTGTTGATGTTCACAATATCAATAAGCCCCTGGCGCAGGGCGTCGTCCGTGGGGCGGTGATCTTGTTTGATATTGCGGTGTCGAATAAAAAGCTGAACGGGATCTGGCGAGATATTATTCAATCGCAAGTAGAAAACCCACGTTTGCTTATTATTAATAGTGAGCAAAAGTATGAGCTATACGAAATGGCGAAATGGCCTGCGCTGTATGGCGTATTCCGTCATGACGATGATGGATCGCGCTTAATTGAGGGGGTCAAAGCTGTGCTGAACGGCGAACAGACCGCTGAATTGAGCGTGATGCACCCGGCGATGTATGCCGTGGAACAATCATCAGGCGAGTCTGAGAATGTCCCGCTGACGGAGCGAGAATGCGAGATCCTGAACGAATTACGCTGTGGTGCAACAAATATGGATATAGCGCGCGCGTTGTTCATTAGCGAGAATACAGTGCGTACGCATCTTTATAATGTTTTTCGTAAGTTAAGCGTTAAAAACCGTACTCAGGCGGTCAGCTGGGCCAACGAACACTTGCGTCACTGATCCGTGTTTTTCCCTCTCAGCCCTGTGGCTGAGAGGGAATCTTTAGTGACCCTGCTCGAAGTAGCTTTCGAGAATAATCACCGCCGACGCTGAATCCACGCGGCCTTTATTCAGCGCCCGGTAGCCGCCGTGTTCAAACAGTCCGGCACGGGCCTCGACCGTACTTAGTCGTTCGTCGTGCAGCTCAATTTTGACGCCAAAGCGGCCGTGCAGCTTATTGGCGAATTTCCGTGCGCGCGCCGTCAGCGGCTGTTCGGTGCCGTCCATATTCAGCGGCAGGCCTACGATAACTGCGTCCGGTTGCCACTCTTTTAGTAGTTTCTCAACGGCGTTCCAGTCGGGTGTGCCGTCCTGGGCTTTCAGCGCGCTGAGCGGGCGCGCGGTACCGGTAATGCGCTGCCCGACGGCAACGCCAATGCTTTTGGTGCCAAAATCGAAGGCTATCAGCGTACCGCTCATCAGGCGTGCCCCGCGACGCCGGGCATCGTCTGGATATCAATACCAATAAGCCTTGCCGCATCCCGCCAGCGGTCGGCGATCGGTGTTTTAAACAGAATATTCATGTCCGCAGGCGCGGTGAGCCAGGCGTTGTCGAGGATTTCCTGCTCCAACTGGCCCTTTTCCCAGGAGGCATAGCCGAGGGCGACCAGCACTTCAGATGGCTGCTCAGCGGTACCGAGCGTTTCCAGCACGTCGCGGGAGGTGGTGATAACGGTGTTATCGGAAATACGGATGCTGGAGGAAAACATCGCCGGAGGCGTATGCAAAATAAAGCCGCGATCCTCCGCCAGTGGGCCGCCAAGCATCACCGGTTTATCCAGTTTAATTGCCGGATCGCGCGACTCGGGCGCGATTTTCAATTTTTCCAGAATCCCTTCAACCTTCAGATTTTCCATTGGTTTATTGATGATGATCCCCATGGCGCCATCGTCGTTGTATTCACAAATGTAGACGACGGAGCGGCGGAACATCGGATCCTGGAGAGCAGGCATGGCAATAAGAAAGTGGTGCTGTAAATTCATTGTCAGAGGTTCTGTTTCCTGGTTTAAAAAGCAGCACCCAGTATGCGGGGAAACCTGGGTGCTGTCGAGTTCAGAGGGCTGACGGTTACTTTTGCAGACGCTGCTCGATAGCGTCCATCAGCATACCGGTGATGGAAATTGGGAATTCTGCTTCGATTTCGCGGATGCAGGTTGGGCTGGTGACGTTAATTTCCGTCAGGCGATCGCCAATGATGTCGAGGCCGACGAAAATCAGACCCTTTTCTTTCAGCGTCGGCGCCACTTTACGGGCTATCTCCCAGTCGCTTTCGGAAAGCGGACGAGGTTCGCCGCGACCGCCAGCGGCCAGGTTGCCGCGGGTTTCGCCGCCCTGCGGAATACGCGCCAGGCAGTATGGCACTGGCTCGCCGTCGACCACTAATACGCGTTTGTCGCCGTCTTTGATGGCAGGCAGGTAGTTCTGCGCCATGCAGTAGCGGCTGCCGAGCTCCGTCAGCGTCTCGGCAATCACCGACAGGTTCGGGTCGCCCTGTTTCACGCGGAAAATTGACGCGCCGCCCATGCCGTCCAGCGGTTTCAGGATGATATCGCCGTGTTTTTCCCAGAACGCTTTCAGCTGCGCCTTATTGCGGGTCACCAGCGTTTCCGGCGTCAGGTCGGCAAACCAGGCGGTAAACAGCTTTTCGTTGCAGTCGCGCAGGCTCTGAGGTTTGTTGACGATAAGCGTGCCTTTCTCTTCGGCGCGCTCAAGGATATAGGTGGCGTAGATATACTCGGTGTCGAACGGCGGATCTTTACGCATCAGGATAACGTCGAGATCGGCCAGCGCCAGATCCTGCTCGCCGGTAAAGCTGTACCAGCTATCGTAATTTTGCTCGACGCTCAGGGTGCGGGTATGGGCGCGTGCCTCACCGTTGATGAGGTAGAGGGAGTTCATCTCCATATAGTGGAGCTCATAGCCGCGACGCTGCGCTTCCAGCAGCATCGCGAAGCTGGAATCTTTCTTGATGTTGATCTTCGCGATGGGGTCCATCACGATGCCGAGCTTAATCATTGTTCTTCTCCTTTAGCCCAGGTCGCCGAAGCGCACCTGAAGTGCGGTAATGGCGGTGAGCGCAGTGGTCTCAGTACGCAGAACGCGGGGTCCTAACAGGATATCAGTAAACTGGTAGCGCGTGGTCATGGCGATTTCATCCGCCGACAGTCCGCCTTCCGGGCCGATCAGCAGACGTACGCGCTCGACTGGCTGCGGCAGCGTGTTGATACTGGCGCTGGCGCGGGGATGCAGATTGAGCTTTAAGGCATCATCCTGCTCGGCGCACCATTGCTCCAGATCCATGGCCGGGCGGATCTCCGGGATCCGGTTGCGGCCGCACTGCTCGCACGCGGCAATGGCGATCTTTTGCCACTGTTGGATCTTTTTGTTCAGACGTTCGGCATCCAGTTTAACGCCGCAGCGCTCGGAAAAAAGTGGCGTAATGAGGCTTACACCCAGTTCGATCGATTTCTGGATAGTGAATTCCATTTTTTCGCCGCGGGACATCACCTGGCCCAGGTGGATATGCAGCGGCGATTCGCGATCGTCGGTTTCCCCTGCCAGCACCGCAACCCGCACGCTTTTTTTATCGGCATGGACAATTTCAGCGTCAAACAGCTGATTGCTGCCGTCGAATAGCTGAATAGCCTGACCGACGCCCATGCGCAACACGCGGCCTACATGGTTGGCGGCATCGTCGGAAAGGGCCATCTGCTGGCCCACGGTGACAGGTTCAGGGTGATAGATGCGGGGAATGCGCATAGCTCGTCGTATCCGGTGTAATTAACAATTGCCGCTAGTGTAGGTTAGCTCTTTTGCGCCTGGCAAGCGCGCTGGACATATGGATTGTGGTTGCCCTGGACTGCGGCTATGCGCACGTCACGCTGGCACTCCCAGTCAGTGACCGGGTATTGTTTATCCCAGGCGTTGAAGAGCTGCGTCTGCTGGCGGGAGAGCGTCAGGTCATAGCGGTCGCGCATATAGAAGTAGGTGCGGGCGATAGCGCCGCGGGCGCGCTCGGGCGGCTCGGCGACCTTGTCTTTAAAATCGACCTTCATGGTGCACTGGCCGTACTGGCCTTCGCCGCCGTTCCACTGACCGTACATGAAGTTGCCGCGATCGCCGTTCACTTCGCCGACGGCAGGCTGCAGATTGTGCATATCGCTTTCCATCTGGCGATAAACCGGGTCTTGCGCGCAGTTCTTACGCCCGCCGTCCTGCCAGCACTGGCGCTGGTGGCCAAACTGCCAGGCGGGCACCACGTGCTCCCATTCTACCCGGCTGGCGCGATCCTCATTTTTACGCACTTTATAGCCACAGGATTCCAGGTCGATAACGCCTTTCTTACCCTGCCAGTTGATTTTGCAGCCGCAGTAGAAATCGCCGGGGACGTCGGCATTCACTTTCACTCCCGCGGCTTTTGCCTGGGAGAAGCTGTTGATTCCATCGGCCAGGGCTTGGCCGGAGAGGGCGGTAGCGACAAATGCTATCGCGAAAATGGGTAAACGGGACATCACGAACTCCGTGTCAAAACGAGTTCGCAACGTAACGAATGCCGTTGTCAGATGCAATCAGTCAGATCAGAAAACTTCCAGTTATTTCCGAAGGTTACTTTTCCGCCACCAGCGGATCGCCGCAGCGAACGCAGCGGTATACGGCTTCGCCGCGGACAACGCGGTTATGGCGGCGGACGGTCAACTGATGCTGCTGGCAGCGACAGCGGTAGGGAAAGGTATTTTTGCGCACGGAGTCCAGCTCAAACTGGTGAGTGCGTTGGGCGGGGACGCCGAGCACGCTCTCCATCATCCATTTCCACTCCCTGCCGTGGGGTGCGACGCGGCCAAAGTGTTTCCACACCAGCAGATGCGCCAGTTCGTGGGGAACGACTTCTTCAATAAACGCCTGCTGATTTTCCAGCAGCAGCACCGGATTAAGGCGAATTTCATACTCCTGCAGCCACGCCGTCCCGGCGGAAGTACCGCGCTGTTTCCAGCTCAGCGCAGGTTCCGGATAGCTGCGGCCAAGTTTGAGGTTCGCCTGGGCAAGCTTTTCCCGCAGGCTGCGCATAACGGCCTGTTGAATAGCGATAGGAACACGGGGGGTTTTCATAGGGGCAGAGCATAGAGCGGCAGACAGGGGAGCGCAAGGGGAAGCTATCGGGTGCGAAAATAAAGAAGGCCAGCGAATGCTGTAATGCTTGTCAGTTAAGCACTGCGGGTAATTCCGTTCACTGTATGACCTGCTGATTCTGTCACTTCACATCCTGTGAACGGGATAAGGGGGCCGCCACGGCCCCCTTATCGATCCCCGTGGCCCCGCAGCGAAATCGGTGCTTCGCACTGCGCTCACCTCCCGACCGTCTGCCTGCGGTCGGCTCCATTCGTGATTACTCGTCCCATCCATGGGACTCGCCCCTTCGGGGCCAGCGCAAGCGCTGTTCAAAATTGCTCCAGGCAATTTTGTCCTG
>NZ_JAFAGS010000059.1 GCF_019237635.1 Pluralibacter sp. | reverse complement strand
GGCGTGAAAGAGCTTATCGAGTTGCCCAAAGAGGTGTTGCAAAACCGCTTTAACCTGACGGGCGATGAAGGCGTCGCCTGGCTTTTCGCCGGCGCCCCGACCGACGGCCTGATGGGCGGCGGTTTTCTGTATACCAATGCGTCGACGATTTCGCTTGGGCTGGTGTGCGGGCTGCATCACCTGAAAGAGGCAAAAAAATCGGTGCCGCAGATGCTGGAAGATTTCAAGCAGCACCCGATAGTCGCACCGCTGATAGCAGGCGGCAAAATGGTGGAATACGCCGCGCATGTGGTGCCGGAAGCAGGGTTGCGCATGCAGACGGAGCTGGTGCGCGACGGCGTACTGGTGGCCGGTGATGCCGCCGGAATGTGCATGAACCTCGGTTTTACCATTCGGGGGATGGATCTGGCGATTTCGTCTGGCGAGGCGGCGGCCAACGCGGTGTTGGCGGCCATGCAGAGAGCCGATTTCAGCAAACAGAGCTTAAGCGAATACCTGCGGCTGCTGGACGCCGGAGCGTTGCGGGACATGAAAATGTACCAGCGGATGCCCGCGTTTCTCGATAACCCGCGGATGTTTTCGCAGTACCCGGAAATGGCCGTCGGCATCGCCGGGGAGCTGTTCACTGTCACCGGTAAAACACCGGTGCCGCTGCGTAAAACACTCCTGCAGTACGGCAAAAAAGTCGGCTTTATCAATCTGCTTAAAGACGGCCTGAAAGGAGTCACGTCACTATGAGTACGCCCGTCAATGTGGATGTCAAACTGGGCATCAATAAATTCAATGTGGATGAAGAGAACCCGCACATCATCGTTAAATCGCAGCCGGATATGCAGATGATGGAGCTGTTAACCAAAGCGTGCCCGGCGGGGTTGTATAAAAAGCAGGACGATGGCTCCGTGCGTTTTGATTATGCCGGTTGTCTGGAGTGCGGTACCTGCCGGATCCTCGGGCTGGGCAGCGCGCTGGAGAAATGGGAATACCCGCGTGGAACGTTCGGCGTGGAATATCGTTACGGTTAGCTATTTTTCTTCTGGTTCTCCCGTGGCGCCCGGTGCCCGGGAGTTTTTTTGTCCTGCGGATAATTTATTTTGGACATATAACGAGAAATAAAAAATGCAAGCCAGGAATTTTGACGATATTCGATTTACATCAATACATCGCCGGATAATGCTATGGGGAAGCGGGGGGCCGTTTCTCGATGGCTATGTTCTGGTCATTATTGGCGTCGCCCTGGAACAGTTGACGCCGTTATTACATCTTGATGCAGAATGGATCGGATTACTCGGCGCCGCGACGCTGGTCGGATTATTTATCGGCACGTCGTTATTTGGTTATATTTCCGACAGAGTCGGGCGACGCAAAATGTTTCTTATTGATATCGTCGCCATCGGCATTATTTCGCTCGGGACCATGTTTGTTTCTTCGCCAATGGAACTGCTGGCGATGCGGGTGCTTATCGGCATCGTGATTGGCGCGGATTATCCTATCGCCACCTCGATGATCACCGAGTTTTCCAATACCCGCCAGCGGGCATTCGCCGTCGGCTTTATCGCCGCCATGTGGTATGTCGGCGCCACCTGCGCCAACCTGATGGGTTACCTGTTGTACGACGTAGACGGCGGCTGGCGCTGGATGCTGGGCAGCGCCTTTATTCCTTGCGTGTTGATCCTGATAGGCCGCTTCGATCTCCCGGAATCGCCGCGCTGGTTGCTGCGCAAGGGACGCGTGCAGGAGTGCGAGCAGATGATGCTAAAACTGTTCGGCGAACGGGTGGTCTTCGATGAAGAGTCTCAGCAGGAAACACGGTTTATGCAGTTGTTTAATAAGCGCCATTTTCCGTTTGTGCTGTTTGTCGCCGCCATCTGGACCTGTCAGGTGATCCCGATGTTCGCGATTTATACTTTTGGGCCGCAGATTGTCGGGCTGCTCGGTTGGGATCAGGGGCGAAACGCGGCGCTGGGCAACGTGGTGATAAGCCTGTTTTTTATGCTGGGCTGCATTCCGGCGATGTACTGGCTGAACAAAATCGGCCGAAGACCGCTGCTCATCGGCAGTTTCGCCCTCATGACCGTTGCGCTTGCGGTGTTAGGCGTGGTGCCTCATCTCGGTATAGGGCTGGTGGTGGTAGCCTTCGCCGTTTACGCCTTCTTTTCCGGTGGGCCTGGGATCCTGCAGTGGCTCTATCCCAATGAGCTTTTCCCCACCGATATTCGCGCGTCGGCGGTTGGCGTGATTATGTCCATCAGCCGGGTAGGCACCGTGGTGTCAACCTGGGCGCTGCCGGTATTTATTACCCATTACGGCATCAGTACGGTCATGCTGATTGGCGCATTTATATCGCTACTGGGGTTGATTGTTTCTATTTTATTCGCTCCGGAAACGCGTGGGCTCTCCTTATCGCAAACCGGAAAGATAACTATTCGGAAAAAATACGACTGAATGACAGAAATAATAGATTGCTGAAGCGATTTTATTCAAGTTATCCAAAATGATATTTACCTGGATAATTAAAAGTTGATGGAAATCAATTCATGTCTGCGGAAAACAATCACCCTATACAGGCATGCATTGAGTCTTGTACAGGTTGTCAAAAAGGAACAAATAAAAAGAATGGAAGATCAGTTGCTTTTTCCTGAGGGTGTCAATCGTCGTGATTTTCTGAAGCTTTGTACTGCGCTTGCAGCCACCATGGGGTTATCCCCAGGTGCTGCGGCTGAAATCGCAGACTCGGTAACGTCCCCGCAACGCCCGCCGGTGATCTGGATTGGCGCTCAGGAGTGCACCGGTTGTACGGAAGCGCTGCTGCGTGCGACCCACCCCACCATTGAGAATTTACTGCTCAACGTTATTTCCATGGAGTACCACGAGGTTCTTTCGGCCGCCTTTGGCGAGCAGGCCGAAGAAAATAAACACCGGGCGATTGCGCAATATAAAGGCAAGTACGTGCTGGTGGTCGACGGCTCCATTCCGATGAAGGATGAAGGGATCTACTGCATGGTAGCCGGTCGCCCCATCGTCGAACACATCCGCGACGCCGCAGAGCATGCGGCGGCGGTGATCGCTATAGGCTCCTGCGCTGCGTGGGGCGGGGTGGCGGCAAGCGGCGTCAACCCGACAGGCGCGGTCAGCCTGCAGGACGTGCTGCCGGGTAAAACGGTGATTAATATCCCCGGTTGCCCGCCAAACCCGCACAACTTCCTCGCGACGGTGGCGCATATCATCACGTACCAGCGTCCTCCGAAGCTTGATGCCAAAAATCGTCCGGAATTCGCCTACGCGCGGCTTATTCACGAAAACTGCGAGCGCCGCCCGCATTTTGACGCCGGACGCTTCGCCAAACAGTTTGGCGACGAAGGGCATCGTCAGGGCTGGTGTCTCTATCATCTTGGCTGCAAAGGGCCGGAAACTTACGGCAACTGCCCGACGCTGGAGTTCTGCGATATCGGCGGCGGAATTTGGCCGGTCGGTATTGGTCACCCTTGTTACGGCTGCAACGAAGAGGGCATTGGTTTCACCAAAGGGATAGCCCAACTGGCCAGCGTCGAGAACCCTACGCCGCGTAACGCCAAACCCGACGTCAAAAGTCAGGAGGGCGGGCACGTCAGCCCGACGGCCATCGGCCTGCTCGGCGGCGTGGTGGGCCTGGTGGCGGGCGTCAGCCTGATGACGGTAAAAGAACTGGGACGGCAGCAAAAAACGCAGCGTAAAGATGACGAGACGCCATCGCACAAGGAGTAAGCCGTGAACAGACGTCATTTTTTAAAACTGGCATCCGCAGGCGCGATGCTGGCGGGCGTCGCGCCGTCGGCGCACGCGGGCGCCGAGAATAAACCGCCCATCCCGAACTCGCTGGGCATGTTGTACGACTCCACGCTTTGCGTGGGCTGTCAGGCCTGCGTCAGCGAGTGCCAGCGGATCAACCACACCAATGAACCGCACGGCGAAACCTACGCCTACGCGGGAACCGAGCCGACCTGGTCGAACAACGACAAGCTCAGCCCGTACACCAACAACATCATTCAGGTCTGGCACAGCGGCAAGGGCGTGAATAAGGATCAGGTAGACGACGGCTACGCCTACATTAAAAAACAATGTATGCACTGCGTGGACGCGAACTGTGTGTCCGTCTGCCCGGTACAGGCGCTGCAAAAAGACCCGAAGACCGGCATCGTCCATTACAACCCCGATGTCTGTACCGGCTGCCGTTATTGCATGGTGGGTTGTCCGTTCAATGTGCCGAAATACGATTACGACAATCCCTTCGGCAAAATTCACAAATGCGAACTGTGCAACCAGAAAGGCCTGGAGCGGTTGGATAAGGGCGGCCTGCCGGGCTGCGTCGATGTTTGTCCGACGGGAGCGGTTATCTTCGGCACCCGTGAGCAGTTGCTGGAAGAAGCCCGCAAGCGGCTTGCCGCCACGCCGGGAGAAAACTACCGCTATCCGCGTCAGACGCTACAGAACAATGACCGCTATGAGCACCCGGTGGCGCACTACGAGCCGCATATTTACGGCGAGAAAGAGGGCGGAGGCACGCAGGTGCTGGTGCTGTCAGGAGTCCCGTTCGACAAACTGGGTCTGCCTGCGCTGGCGGAGCTGTCGACCGGCGCGCGCTCTGAACATATTCAGCATTCGCTGTACAAGGGAATGGTGCTGCCGTTCGCGGCGCTCGCCGGGATAACCTTCCTGGTCCAGCGCAATATGCGCCATAAGCCCGCGGATAAGCACGAAGACAAAAAGGAAGATAACCATGGCGACGCATAAAATGAGCCCTCTCGGCGGGCGCCTGGTGAGCTGGCCGGTGATGCTGATGGCGCCGTTTGTCGTATTGTGCCTGCTGCTCATCGTCAAGCGTCTGGTATTCGGTATCGGCGACGTCTCCGATCTTAACGGTGGTTACCCCTGGGGTATCTGGATAGCCTTCGATCTGCTGGTGGGAACCGGTCTGGCGTGCGGCGGCTGGGCGTTGGCCTGGGCGGTGTATGTATTTAACCGCGGTGAATATCACCCGCTGGTGCGACCGGCGCTGCTGGCAAGTCTGTTCGGCTATTCGCTGGGCGGTTTGTCCATCACCATTGACGTCGGTCGCTACTGGAACCTGCCGTATTTCTACATTCCGGGCTATTTCAACACCTCGTCGGTGCTGTTTGAAACCGCCGTCTGTATGACGATTTACATCGGCATTGTCGCGCTTGAGTTCGCGCCAGCGTTGTTCATCCGCTTCGGCTGGAAGCGACCGCTGCGTTGGCTGAATAAAGTCATGTTTCTGATTATCGCCCTTGGCGCTTTACTGCCGTCGATGCACCAGTCCTCAATGGGGTCGCTGATGATCGCCGCCGGTTACAAGGTGCATCCGCTGTGGCAGAGCTATGAAATGCTGCCGCTGTTTTCGCTGCTCACCGCCGCCATTCTGGGTTTTTCGATTGTGATTTTCGAAGGCTCGCTGGTGCAGTCGGGGTTGCGGGGCAAGGGGGCTGACGAAACGCCGCTGTTTATCCGCCTGACGCGGCTCATCGAGGTCTTCCTGCTGCTGTTTATCGTCCTGCGCTTCGGCGAGCTTATCGTGCGCGATAAGACGGCGTATCTGTGGCATCTCGATCGTTTCGCCCTGTCTTTCTGGGTGGAAACGTTGCTGATGCTGACCCCGTTGCTGATTTTTCGCTGGAAGCGCAACCGCCGCGACTCGCGCTGTCTGTTTGTCGGCGCGCTGTGCATGGTCTGCGGGGCGGCGTTCTGGCGTCTTAACTATGCGCTGCTGGCCTATGACCCGGGCAACGGTTACGGCTATTTCCCGACCCCCAGCGAGCTGCTGATTTCCATTGGCTTTGTCGCCATTGAGGTGTGTGCGTACATCCTGCTTGTCCGGCTGTTGCCGGTGCTGCCAGCGCTGCCAGCGCATGAACGCCAGAGTGAACATAAAAATTTAGAGGTAGAGCATGAGCCAACGCATCACCATTGATCCCGTCACCCGCATTGAGGGACATCTTCGTATCGACTGCGAGATTGAAGGGGGGAAAGTTGTTAAAGCCTGGTCTTCCGGGACAATGTGGCGCGGTATGGAGGAGATTGTTAAAGGCAACGACCCGCGCGATGCGTGGATGATTGTGCAGCGCATTTGCGGCGTCTGCACCACCATTCATGCGCTGGCCTCGGTTCGCGCGGTGGAGAATGCGCTGGGCATGGAAGTGCCGGTCAACGCCCAGTACATCCGCAACATTATCGCCGCCGCGCACAGCATTCATGACCATATTGTGCATTTTTACCAGCTCTCGGCGCTGGATTGGGTCGACGTGACGTCGGCGCTGAAGGCAGATCCGCAAAAAGCCGCCGATCTGCTGCGCGGTCTGTCCAACTGGCCGCTGAACAGCGCGGCCGAGTTCAGCAAGGTGCAGCAGAAGATAAAAACGTTGGTAGACAGCGGCCAGCTTGGCATTTTCGCCAACGGCTACTGGGGACATCCGGCGATGGCGTTGCCGCCGGAAGTGAACCTGATAGCCGTAGCGCACTATCTGCAGGCGCTGGAATGCCAGCGCGATGCAAACCGGATTGTCGCGGTTCTTGGCGGGAAAACGCCGCATATTCAGAACCTCGCGGTCGGCGGTGTGGCGAACCCTATCAACCTAGACTCGCCAGGCGTGTTGAACCTTGAACGGTTGATGTACCTGAAGAGCTTTATCGACAAGCTGGGCGATTTTATCGAACAGGTTTACCTGGTCGACAGCGCGGTCATCGCCGCGCACTACCCGCAGTGGCTGGAAATGGGCAAAGGCGCCGACTGCTACCTTTGCGTGCCCGAACTGCCTGTCGACAGAAAAGGCGACACCTTCCTGCTACCGGGAGGCTACCTGGAAAAAGGTGTCTTCCGTCCGATCGCCAACCAGCGCGACGACTACCTGCTCAAAGGCATTGAGGAGAGCGGCAAGCATGCCTGGTATCAGGACGATCAGCCGCTGGCGCCATGGGAAGGGCTGACACGCCCGAACTACACCGGCTGGCAGGAAGACGGCAAATACTCCTGGGTAAAAGCACCGACCTTCTACGGCAACGCGGTGGAGATGGGGCCGCTGGCCTGGCTGCTGTGCAGCCTGCAGGCCGGACATCAGCCGACCAAAGACTACTTTGCGCAGGTGAACGTGTCCTACAAGGCGCTCACCGGCAACACGCTGACGACAGAGCAACTGCCGTCGACGCTGGGAAGGGTGGTTGGACGCGCGGTGCATGCCTGCGTACTGCATCAGACGCTGGGTGAACAGTGGCAGGCGCTGGTGACCAATATCGGCAAAGGCGATCACGAGACCTTTATCCCGCCGAATATCCCGCTGACCGGTGAGGTTCGCGGCGTAGGGTTTATTGAAGCGCCGCGCGGGGCGCTGTCGCACTGGGTGGTCATCCGCGACGGCAAAATCGCCAACTATCAGGCGGTGGTGCCGTCAACATGGAACGCCGGGCCGCGCAACTTCAAGGATGAGCCAGGGCCGTATGAGCGCTCGCTGGTGGGAACGCCGGTCGCTGATCCGGCGAAACCGCTGGAAGTGGTGCGCACCATCCACTCGTTTGACCCCTGCATGTCCTGCGCGGTGCATATCGTCGACGCGACTGGCGGCGAGGTGACCCGGGTGAAGGTACTGTGATGCGTATTCTGGTCCTGGGGATTGGTAATCTGCTGCTTGGCGATGAGGCGGTCGGCGTACGTATCGTCGAGGCGCTGGAGCAGCGCTATACGTTACCCTGTCACGTTGAGGTGCTGGATGGCGGCACCTCCGGGATGGAGCTAATGGACGTGATGGCGGGAAGAGATCACCTGATCGTCACCGATGCGGTGCTCACCGGCGCGGCGCCGGGCAGCGTGGCGGTACTGCGCGACGACGAGATCCCCGCGTTTTTCTCCCGCAAAGTCTCGCCCCATCAACTGGGGCTTTGCGATGTGCTGATGGCGCTGAAGCTGACCGAGGAATTCCCCCGGCGGCTGACGCTTGTTGGCGTGGTGCCATCGTCGCTTGAGCCAGGGATCCGCTTAACGCCGGTGGTGAGCCAGGCGATTGAACCTGCGCTGGCGCAGGTGCTGGCGGCGCTGAGGGAGAGCGGTGTCGACGCGATGCTAAAAGAGGTGGCCGATGCCTGATGTCATTAACGGATGGAGGGATAACCCAACGCCGCAGCTGGAGGCGGCATTTCAGGCGATAGCCGACCGGGATATGCGCGAATTGCCGTTTTATCGCCCGCAGATCCCGGTGCGCGCCTGTGGGTTTCAGCGCTTTGAACAGCAGTGGGTAGGCGGCATGCTGACGCCCTGGATGCTGAGCCTGCTGGTGCTGCCGGGGCCGGGCGAGACGTGGCAACGACGCGCCGTGGGGGAAAAACTGGCGTTGCGTTTGCCGTGTGGTGACGTCCGTTTTTCCGTCGGGGAGATAGACGGTTGCGGTCAGTACCTGGCGTCGTCGCTGATGTCGCCGCTTGAAAAACACCTGACGGCGCAGCAGATGCTGGAGCTTGCCGTCAGCACCGTACGGATGGCGCTCTCATTGCCGGTCGCGGACGCCAGCGCCCCGGCTAACCCCGGGCGCCGGGCGCTTTTCCGCCTGTCGCAGAGGAGTTGAGCCTGTGCATGAGTTAAGTCTCTGTCTGAACATGATAGAGCTGATTGAACAGCACGCCTGCCAGCATAAGATCCGGCGGGTGACGGCCGTATGGCTGGAGATTGGCGCGCTCTCCTGCATTGAGGAGCACGCGCTGCGTTTTGGTTTTGAAGCCGCCAGCCGACGTTCGGTGGCGAAAGGTTGCCAACTGTGGCTTGACTATCAGCCTGCCCGCGCCTGGTGCTGGGATTGCGGCACCAGCGTCGAAATTGAAAAGCACGATGCGCCGTGTCCGCAGTGCGGCGGGCACGCGTTACGCATTGAGAGCGGCGATAGCCTGCGGATAAAACAACTGGAAGTGGAATAGCGTTAAGGAGTCGAAGTTATGTGTACTACCTGCGGTTGCGCCAGCGGAGAACGCCACATTGAGGGTGATGAGCATCATCACCATGAACACGAACATGAACACCATCACGGGCACCACCATCATGAGCATGGTCATCACGCGCCCGCCGCGGTCATTATTCACCATCACCACCATTACTCCCATCACGGGGACGTCCATCATCACTATGCCGCGCCAGGCGAGGCGGCGCAATTTACGCCGCTGGTGCAGCCGGAAACCCAGGATCTGCACTATGGTCACGGCGAAGCCGGGAGTCATGCGCCAGGCATGGGGCAGCGCCGTTTGCTGCAGATTGAGCAGGATGTACTGAGCGAAAATAACCGCCAGGCGGCACATAACCGCGAGCATTTTGCCGCACAGCGCATCCTGGCGCTCAACCTGGTGTCCAGCCCTGGCTCCGGGAAAACGACGCTGCTGACGGCAACGCTGCAGCATCTGGCGTCGCAGCGGCTGTGCGCGGTGATCGAGGGCGATCAACAGACCAGCAACGACGCCCGGCGCATTCGCGCCACCGGGGTACCCGCGATTCAGGTCAATACCGGTAAGGGCTGTCATCTGGATGCGCAGATGGTGCATGAGGCGGCGCACCGCCTGGACTTGCAGGATAACAGCCTGCTGTTTATCGAAAACGTCGGTAATCTGGTGTGTCCCGCCAGTTTTGACCTGGGCGAACGGCATAAAATTGCGGTGCTGTCGGTCACGGAGGGCGAAGACAAACCGCTGAAGTACCCGCATATGTTTGCGGCGGCTACGCTTATGATCGTCAACAAAATCGACCTGCTGCCTTACGTTGATTTCTCGGTGGAACAGTGTGTCGCGGCCGCCCGGCAGGTGAATCCGGCGATTGAGGTGATTACGCTTTCCGCGACCAGCGGCGAGGGCATGGATCGCTGGCTTGCCTGGCTGGAGGCGCAATAATGTGTCTTGGCGTACCCGGCAGGGTAATTGCGGTTGGTGAGGATTGTCATCAACTGGCGACCGCCGACGTGTGCGGTGTCGCGGTAAAAGTGAATATTGCGCTGGTGTGCGAAGAGACGCCTGAGGCGCTTCTCGGCCAGTGGGTGCTGGTGCATGTAGGATTCGCCATGAGCATACTCGACGAGCAGGAGGCGCTGGATACTCTGGCGGCGCTGGAGCATATGCGCGCCGTTGGTCTGGCGCCGGATGACGAGGGCCGTGATGCGCTACGTTGATGAGTTTCGCGATCCCGCGTTGTGCGAGGCGGTCTTGCGCCGCATTGAGCATCTGATGTTGAACATGCCGCAGGCGCAGCGTCTGCCGCTGCAGGTCATGGAGGTCTGCGGCGGTCATACCCACGCCATTTTCCGTTTTGGCATCGATAAGCTGGTGCCGGACAACCTGGAGTTTGTCCACGGGCCGGGCTGTCCGGTGTGCGTGTTACCGATGGGGCGGATTGACAGCTGCATTGAGATTGCCGCCCGCCCTGAGGTTATCTTTTGCACCTATGGCGACGCGATGCGGGTGCCAGGACGCACAGGTTCGCTGCTCGACGCCCGGCAGCGCGGCGCCGATGTGCGTATCGTCTATTCGCCGCTTGATGCGCTACAGCTGGCCGTTGATAACCCGCAGCGCGAAGTGGTGTTCTTTGGCCTCGGTTTTGAAACCACCATGCCCGCCAGCGCCATGACGCTACAGCAGGCGCGGCTGCGCAATATCCGCAACTTCAGCCTGTTCTGCCAGCACATCACCATTACCCCGACGCTGCGCAGCCTGCTGCAACAGCCTGATGTGCGCATCGATGGCTTTCTGGCGCCGGGTCACGTCAGCATGGTGATTGGCGCGCATCCGTACCGGTTTATCAGCGAGACGTTTGGTAAACCGCTGGTCATCAGCGGTTTTGAGCCGCTGGATATTTTGCAGGCGCTGGCGATGCTGCTGGAACAGTTTAGCGAAGGGCGCTGTGCGGTCGAAAACCAGTACCGGCGGATTGTGCCTGAGCAGGGCAACCGTCTGGCGCAGCAGGCGCTGGAGGCGGTGTTCAGCCTGAAGGCGAGCAGCGAGTGGCGCGGTCTGGGGGAGATTCCGCTCTCCGGCGTACAGATAAACCCGGAATACGCGGATTTTGACGCCGAGCGGCGCTTTACGCCGCAGGCCCGGGATGTGGCTGACGATCCGCGATCTCGCTGCGGCGATGTGCTGACCGGTCGCTGTAAACCGGCCGCATGCCCGCTGTTTGGTCAGGAGTGTACGCCGCAGAATGCCTTCGGCGCTCTGATGGTCTCTTCGGAAGGCGCCTGTGCGGCGTTTTATCAGTACCGCCGGGAGACGGCGTGACGTCGTGTGTGAAATTGTGCCCTGACCGTTTAACTTTACGGCAGGGTGCCTGATTTTCCGCCATACTGTCAATAATTCTTGACAGCCATCTTCCCGACGGCAGAGAACTGTCTTATTATCCACAGGTCATTGGCTGTTAAGGGTGAAAATTCCCATGCGTCTTGAAGTTTTCTGCGAGGACCGCCTTGGTCTGACCCGCGAATTGCTCGATCTTCTCGTTTTGCGCGGCATCGATCTGCGCGGTATTGACATCGACCCTATTGGCCGTATCTATCTTAATTTTGCTGAGCTTGAATTCAACAACTTCAGTAGCCTGATGGCGGAAATCCGCCGGATTCATGGCGTCACGGATGTGCGTACTGTGCCGTGGATGCCGTCTGAGCGTGAGCACCTCGCCCTGAGCGCGTTACTGGAAGCGATGCCTGAACCGGTACTGTCGCTGGACACCAAAAGTAAAGTCGAGTTGGTGAACCCAGCCGGTTGTCAGCTGTTCGGTCAGAGTCTGGAGCGCCTGCGCAGCCACAATGCCGGGCAGCTCATCAACGGTTTCAACTTTCAACGCTGGCTGGAAGGCAGCCCGGTGGAGTCGCACATTGAGCATGTGGTGATCAACGGGCAAAATTTCCTGCTGGAAATCACCCCGGTGTATCTCGACGGCGAAGACAACGCCCGCGTGCTGATGGGGGCGGTGGTGATGCTGCGTTCCACGCTGCGCATGGGCCGTCAGCTGCAAACCCAGACCCGCCAGGACATGAGCGCCTTTAGCCAGATAATCGCCGCCAGTCCTAAAATGCGCCATGTGGTCGAGCAGGCGCGCAAGCTGGCCCTGCTGACCGCGCCGTTGCTGATCATGGGCGACACCGGTACCGGCAAAGATTTACTGGCCCACGCCTGCCATCTGGCGAGCCCGCGCGCGCAGAAGCCGTATCTGGCGCTGAACTGCGCGTCTATCCCGGAAGATGCGGTGGAAAGCGAGTTGTTCGGTCATGCGCCGGAGGGCAAAAAAGGGTTCTTCGAGCAGGCCAACGGCGGTTCCGTGTTGCTGGATGAGATCGGCGAAATGTCGCCGGGCATGCAGGTGAAGCTGCTGCGTTTCCTTAACGACGGTACCTTCCGCCGCGTCGGGGAAGAGAGTGAAGTGCACGTTGACGTGCGGGTGATTTGCGCCACGCAGAAAAACCTGGTGGAGCTGGTGCAAAAAGGGCTGTTCCGTGAAGATCTCTATTACCGCCTGAACGTATTGACAATGACGCTGCCGCCGTTGCGCGACCGTCCGCAGGACATCATGCCGCTTACCGAGCTGTTCGTGGCGCGGTTTGCCGATGAACAGGGTATTGCGCGGCCAAAACTGTCAGCTGACCTTAACAGCGTACTGACGCGCTATGGCTGGCCGGGCAACGTTCGCCAATTGAAGAATGCTATCTACCGCGCATTAACCCAGCTTGAAGGCTACGAACTGCGTCCGCAGGACATCCTGCTGCCGGATTACGACACCGCAACGGTCGCGGTAGGGGAAGATGCGATGGAGGGCTCGCTGGACGACATTACCCGCCGCTTCGAACGCTCGGTGCTGATGCAGCTTTACCGTAGTTTCCCAAGTACCCGCAAGCTGGCAAAACGGCTGGGCGTGTCGCACACGGCCATTGCCAATAAGCTTCGCGAATATGGTCTCAGCCAGAAAAAGGGTGATGAGTAAAACGCTGAGGAAGACGTCCTGACCCGCAGGTCAGGACGTGGGGATTATGCTTTCAGCACATCCAGTGCGGAGGTGTAGTCCGGTTCAGTGGTGATTTCGTTGACCAACTGGCTGAAGACGACGTTGTCGTTTTGGTCGAGAACCACGACAGCACGCGCCGCCAGACCTTTCAGCGCGCCTTCCGCGATGCCGACGCCATACTGCTGCAGGAACTCCGGCGCACGCAGCGTGGACAGCGTAATGACATTGCTCAGACCTTCCGAGCCGCAAAAGCGGGACTGGGCGAACGGCAGGTCAGCGGAAATGCACAGCACCACGGTGTTGTCCATTTCAGTCGCCAGTTGGTTGAATTTACGCACGGATGCCGCGCAAACGCCGGTATCGATGCTCGGGAAAATGTTAAGCACTTTGCGTTTGCCCGCGAACTGGCTCAGTGCGACGTCGGAGAGATCTTTTGCAACCAGCGTGAAGGCTGGCGCTTTGCTGCCCGCTTGTGGAATGGCGCCCTGAACGGAGACGGGATTGCCTTGAAAATGCACAGTTTGTGACATGATTAATCTTCCTGTTTACATATAGTTAACGTCGTGGCTAGTGTATGCCATCAATAGCGAGCACGGCAAATCCTTTTGTGTCTGGCCGAAGAGGGGCAGGGAATGAGAAGTTTGAGAGTGTATGAGGAAGCCTGGCCGCTGCATACGCCGTTCGTCATTGCGCGCGGCAGCCGTAGCGAAGCGAAAGTGGTGGTCGTGGAGATCGAAGAGGACGGCGTGAAAGGCGTGGGGGAATGCACGCCGTATCCGCGCTACGGCGAAAGCATCGTTTCGGTGATGGCGCAGGTCACGACGGTGTGCGAGGCGCTGGAGGCGGGCGTCAGCCGGGAAGCGCTACAGACGTTGCTGCCTGCGGGCGCCGCGCGTAATGCCGTTGATTGCGCATTGTGGGACCTGGCGGCGCGCAAGGCGCAGAAAAGCCTGAGTGCGTTGCTGGGCGTGACATTGCCAGCCAGCGTCACCACCGCGCAGACGGTGGTGATAGGTACGCCGGATCAAATGGCCAACAGCGCCAAAACGCTCTGGCAGACCGGCGCGCGGTTGTTGAAGGTGAAGCTGGATAACCATCTGATCAGCGAGCGGATGTTCGCCATCCGCGCTGCCGTACCCGACGCGACGCTTATCGTCGATGCCAATGAGTCCTGGCGCGGCGACGGCCTGGCCGCCCGCTGCCAGCTGCTGGCGGATCTTAACGTCGCGATGCTGGAACAGCCGTTACCGGCAGGGGAAGACGAGGCGCTGACGCATTTTATCCATCCGTTGCCCATTTGCGCCGACGAAAGCTGCCACACCCGCGACAGCCTGCCAGCGCTGGCGGGACGCTATGAGATGGTTAACATCAAGCTCGACAAAACCGGTGGGTTGACGGAGGCGCTGGCGCTTGCCGCGGAGGCCAGCGCGCAGGGGTATGGGCTGATGCTCGGCTGTATGCTGTGCACGTCGCGGGCAATTTCCGCAGCGCTACCGCTCACGCCACAGGCGCGTTTCGCCGATCTCGACGGTCCAACCTGGCTTGCCGTGGATGCGAAACCCTCGCTACGCTTTACCAGCGGTACGCTTCATTTGTGATGCTTCAGGATGCCAGTGCAAAAGCCCGGTCATCGCCGCCAGGTATGTTTCACTGGCCTCGTCTGAGGAGATGGGCGGGAATTCGGCGGTGATACAATGCAGCCCGATATCGGCGCACCAGCTGCCGAACGAGCCGGGCGTGGCGTAGCCGACGCTGCTTACCAGCGGCAGTTCGAACGCATCTGCCAGCCACTTTCCCAACGATGTATGGCGGGGGTCTTCAATACAGGCCAGCGGATCGTGAAACGACACCACCCAGGCCGGGTGAATTTTGTGAATAAGCTGGCACAACGCCTGCGTTTCCGGCTCGGATCCAGGATGCTCGCCGGTGAGCAGCACCACATCGCGCGCATCCGCCGAGCTGTTCCAGCGGTACACTGTCTCTCCGGCCTTCCAGTTCGCCGCCGGAAAATTACGGTTCAGATCAACGCCGTTGGCGTTTGCCCGCAGCCCCAACTGGCAGCCGTCCGGGTTGACGGTCAGCACCACGTGATGACGCCGCAGGTCGGGCGCCAAGGTGCGCAGCGCGCAGGAGAGGGTGACAATAGAGGAATTTTCGTCGCCATGCGTTCCCGCGATAATCAGCCCGCTGGCATGGTCGGCCAGCGGCGCCGGAAACCAGATAAGCGGCGCGCCCAGCAGTGAACGGCCGTAGTGTTGGGTGCCGGGCGGAAACGCGCCGCGCTGCTGGCGAGGACGAGTGGCTGGCATAATCATTCCTGGATTGCGAAAGGGTTTCTGGCAGTGTTGTGCAAAACAGGCCGATAATCAAATAGTTTCCGCATTCTGCGTCGGGGAGGGAATAAGCGCCGCGATGCTCAACTTTCTGTCACAAGTCATTTGCAATTCTCCCTGATGAAACAAATAATTATCCGGTTCTTTTATTCTTTAGGGGATCCTATGAAGCTTCCTGTTTCGTTAACCTGCTGCGCGCTGTGGTTAAGCGCGTTTTCTTCGTTATCCTGGGCGGCGGATGTGCCGCCGGGAACGGTCCTTGCCAAACAGCAGGAACTGGTTCGCCATATTAAAGATGAACCCGCTTCGTTGGACCCGGCCAAAGCCGTGGGGCTGCCTGAAATCCAGGTGATCCGCGACCTGTTTGAAGGGCTGGTCAATCAGGACGACAAAGGCAATATTATCCCCGGCGTAGCAAGCAAATGGCAGACCAATGACAACCGAATCTGGACCTTCACGCTGCGTGAGAATGCAAAGTGGTCCGACGGCACGCCAGTGACCGCGCAGGATTTTGTCTACAGCTGGCAGCGACTAGTGGACCCGAAAACAACCTCGCCGTTCGCCTGGTTTGCGGCGCTGGCGGGTATTCACAACGCCCAGAACATCATTGATGGCAAAGCGACACCGGATAAGCTCGGCGTTATCGCGCTTGATGCCCGCACGCTGCAGGTCCAACTGGATAAACCGCTGCCGTGGTTTGTTAACCTGACGGCCAACGTCTCGCTCTATCCGGTCAACAAGGCCAATGTGGAAAGTGATCCGAACTGGACGCGTCCGGGTAAACTGGTGGGTAACGGCGCCTATGTGCTGAAAGAGCGCGTTGTTAATGAAAAGCTGGTGGCGGTGCCGAATACTCAATACTGGGATAACGGCAAAACGGTGATTCAACAGGTCACCTTCGTGCCGATCAACCAGGAGTCGGCGGCGACCAAACGCTATCTGGCGGGCGATATCGATATCACCGAATCTTTCCCGAAAAACCAGTATCAAAAGCTGCTGAAGGATATTCCAGGCCAGGTCTATACGCCGCCGCAGTTAGGCACCTACTACTATGCGTTCAACACCCAGAAGGGGCCGACGGCTGATGCTCGTGTGCGCCTGGCGTTAAGTATGACCATTGACCGCCGCATTATGGCCCAGAAGGTGTTAGGCACCGGCGAAAAACCGGCATGGCGCTTTACGCCTGACGTGACCGCAGGCTTCACGCCGCAGCCGTCGGTGATGGAGCTGATGAGCCAGGAGGAGCTGAACGCGCAGGCGAAAACGCTGTTGCAGGCGGCAGGCTATGGCCCGAATCGACCGCTGACGTTGACGCTGCTCTATAACACCTCGGAAAACCATCAGAAAATCGCTATTGCGGTGGCTTCTATGTGGAAGAAGAACCTCGGCGTTGACGTGAAGCTGCAAAATCAGGAGTGGAAAACCTATATCGACAGTCGCAATACCGGCAACTTCGATGTGATTCGCGCATCGTGGGTCGGCGACTATAACGAGCCTTCCACCTTCCTGTCGCTGTTGACCTCAAGCCATAGCGGCAATATTTCCCGCTTTAATGATCCGGCGTATGACAAAGTGATCCGCCAGGCGACGCTGGAAACGACCGCTAAAGCGCGTAATGCGGATTATAACGAAGCGGAAAAGATAGCCGCTGAGAAAGCGCCGATCGCGCCGATTTATCAGTACACCAACGGGCGGTTGATCAAGCCCTGGCTGAAGGGATATCCGATCACTAACCCGGAAGATGTGGCCTATAGCCGCACTATGTATATTGTGAAGCACTGAGGGTTTGTAAATCCGGAACTGGCGCGGCAACGCGCCAGTTTTACTTGCAACGTTTTACTGTTGCAATACGTCGACAAATTTCGCCAGCCACTGCGGATGCGCAGGCCAGGCGGGGGCGGTGACCAGATTGCCGTCAACATACGCCTGATCGATACCAATGTCGGCATAATACCCGCCGCTGAGCCGGACCTCCGGCGCACAGGCCGGGTAGGCGCTACAGGTACGTCCTTTCAGTACGCCCGCGGCAGCCAGCAGTTGAGGGCCGTGGCACACGGCGGCGATAGGTTTATAGACGGCGTTAAACGCCTGGACCAGCTTCAGCACTTTATCATTTAGCCGCAGATATTCTGGCGCCCGTCCGCCGGGGATCAGCAGCGCGTCATAGTCCTGTTCTTTTACCGCGGCAAAATCGGCGTTGAGAATAAAGCGGTGACCTGGTTTCTCGCTGTAGGTCTGGGCGCCGTCAAAATCATGAATCGCCGTCATGATGTAGTCGCCTTTGGTTTTGTCAGGACAAACCGCATCTACTTGATAACCCAGCATCTGTAATGCCTGAAACGGCACCATGGTTTCGTAATCTTCGGCGTAATCGCCAACCAGCATCAGAATCTTCTTGCCCATGCTCACCGTACCTGTATGAAGAAAGATGTCTAAGATATAGCCTGGCAGAGGAGGGAATGCGAACCGTGGAAAGTGTTATGCATGCAATGTTTCGGTTTTACGCAACAGAAACATTGCATGCCAGGTGTTTTATCAGAATACGTATTTCAGGCTGACTGCCAGAATGTTATCCGTCATGATTCCTGCGTTTTGAGTGAAGGTGTTGTCATTAAGTAAATTGATTTTGTAGTCCACATAGGTCTGCATGTTTTTGTTGAAGTTGTACGTAAATCCGAGGTCTACGAACTTGACCAGGTCCTCTGTATCGTAGGTATTTCCCTGACGATCGGTTCCTAAATCGCTGCCGCGCGTTTGGTTATAGGCGATAAACGGGACCCAACCTGACTCAAAGGTGTAACCGGCATAGAGTTCAACGGCCTGTGATTGGTTTGCAAAGCCGTAAGCGGTCCCTTTTGTTGATCCAAATTTAGCCGCGTTATAGGCCTGGGTGTACATCGCCGCCAGATACAGGTTATTGGCATTGTATTTGATTGCGGCGGTATAACCCTCGGCGTCTTTACCACCGCCCATGATGCCCGGCGCGCCATTCTGCTCATCGGTACGATTGGAGTTAAAGAAGGCGCCAGCCACGCTGATCCCGGAGTTAAAATCGTAGCTTAAGGAGGCGCCATACCCGTCACCGTTCTGCGTCAGTACGCTACGGGTGCCCGCTTCCGCGCCGCCGCTGTCGTTTTTACCCTGGTATTGCAATGCGACTTTCAAGCCATCAACCAGACCAAAGAAATCGCTGTTACGGTAGGTGGCTATCCCGTTACCGCGTTTAAACAGAAACTGGTCGGAACCGTAGGTGCCAGCATCGAATTCCGGCTGCATATCGGTATACGCCGCCGCATCGTACAGGACACCCGTGTTACGGCCGTAATCAAAAGAACTGTTTCCCCAGAATTTCACACCGGCATAGGCATAGCGGGTAAAGGCGTTACTTGAGCTTTCCGGCAGGTTTCCCTGAACTTGATACTCCCAGCGACCAAATCCGACCATATCATCAGAAATTTTCGTCTGTCCTTTAAAGCCAAATCGCATAAAGGTTTTATCGCCATCAGAACCCGGACTATCAGAAAAATAATGCAGGCCATTAATAAAACCATATAAGTCTAATTTGTTGCCGTCTTTATTATAAATTTCAGCAGCGCCTGCAGAGGCTGACGCCAGCAAGGCAGAAATGACGAGCGAAAGTACGCCTGTTTTCATCATTAGGTATCCCTTTAATAATATAAAATATTAGTTGTCTAAGTTATTGAATTACCTGGTCGTAAAAAGTGGAACAATATGAATATTAAATACTCCTGTGTTAACTTCAGGCTAAACCGTAGTGCTTACGGCAATGAACGTAATTCCAGCGTAAAAAATGTTGTGCGTTATTCCATCATGAACGTGCTAATTCGGTGATCTGTTCCGTCTCTGCTTTTGGGTTTTCATCTTGCGCGACGGGAATATCCTCAAAGCCCAGCAGCAGGGTCAGGACAAACGAGAGCACTACCGCCAGCGCCATGACCCCAAAGACCCAGACGATGCTCATCGGGTTGGCCGGGTCGAAGAACTGCACGCTGGTGAAAAGCCCGGGCGCCGCCATCGAGTGGCTG